>CAYSJG010000200.1:0-3590 GCA_964431295.1 uncultured Sangeribacter sp.
GGTGCGCAGATGGTCGCTGACCACACGCATGGCCACATCCGTCTTTTCATCCATACCGTATTTAAGTCCGGTGAGCTCTTCTATCTTGGAGATATATGGGGTGAATACATCCGTGTCGTAGTTGGAGCGTTTCCCCTGAAGCGCCATGCAGAGGCGTTCGAAGCCCATGCCGGTGTCGATCACTTTTGCGGGGAGCGGCTCGAGCGAGCCGTCGGTTTTGCGGTTGTATTGCATGAATACGAGATTCCATATCTCGATGACCTGGGGGTTGTCCTTGTTGACCAGCGAAGCGCCATCGATCTTGGCGCGTTCCTCATCGGGACGCAGGTCGATATGTATCTCCGAGCAAGGTCCGCAGGGGCCCGTGTCGCCCATCTCCCAGAAGTTGTCGTGGCGATTTCCGTTGATGATATGGTCGGCGGGCAGATGCTTCTCCCAGATATTGGCGGCCTCGTTGTCACGTTCGAGACCTTCGGGAGCATATCCTTCGAATACGGTTGCATACAGACGGTCAGCCGGCAGATGCAGCACATCCACAAGATATTCCCAAGCCCAGTCGATGGCTTCCTGCTTGAAGTAGTCACCGAATGACCAGTTGCCCAACATCTCAAACATCGTGTGGTGGTATGTGTCGTGTCCCACCTCCTCAAGGTCGTTGTGCTTGCCCGATACGCGCAGACACTTCTGGCTGTCTGCCACGCGGCGGCTCTGAGGCGGTCGGTTGCCGAGAATTATATCTTTAAACTGGTTCATGCCCGCGTTGGTAAACATCAGCGTGGGATCATCCTTAATCACCATAGGTGCCGAAGGTACAATGCGGTGTCCCTTCGAGCGGAAAAACTCCTTGAAAGATTCACGAATCTCTTTGGCGGTCATTTTCTTGAATTTTAACTCCATTTTATTCGATATTATCGCATGCATCGCAGCTGCCTGCTGTCTCTGCGATAACAATCTTGTGAGATGGGGTCTTGCGTTAATTGATACAGTGCTGTGAAGCACTTTATGTAAATTTTTGCAAAAGTAGTCATTTTTGGTTAGTTTTGCAACGAATTTTACCTCTTCGAGCATCTCTTCAAGCAGAAATGCCGCAGAGAACAGTCAACTTATTGGCTTTAGAGCGCGCTCTTAGGTAAAATTATATGCATTTGAGAGACAATGAAACCTCTATACAGATACAATCCGGATACCGACAATTTCGAACGCTTCTATCCCTCCATACGCGATAGGCTGCGGCAGGCCGGCGTGCTTTTCGCCGCCTCGGCAGTTGGAGGGACAATTATATTTCTTGTGGTCTATTTCGGTTTTACCAGTTACAGCGAGCGCGAGCTTCATGAGGAGAACTCGATATTGAAGTCACGCTACGAAGTGCTGGAGAGCCGAGTGGACAATGCTCTGAAAGTGATGGAAGAGATACGTCACCGCGACGATAATTTCTATCGCGTGATGATGCATGCCGAGCCCTTGCATCTCGGCCAGCGATATGCCGGACTTGACAATGAGCAGCGTTACCGCGAGATCCGTTCGCTGGGAGACATGGACCTTGTCGCCAATCTTACCCGTCAGATAGATTTGCTTGACAGACAGCTTTATGTGCAGAGTATGTCGTTTGACGATCTGAAGGAGATGGCGCTTGAGCAGAAGTCGCAGTCTCCGCGAATCCCGGGTCGCATGCCTTTGGCTCAAGGGGAGTATACGCTGGCCTCCGGCTTCGGGTATAGGCGCGATCCTGTCTATGGCGACACCAAATTTCATCCCGGTGTGGATCTGCAGGCACGTGGAGGCACGGAAGTATCTGCCACTGCTGACGGCAAAGTGACACATGTCGGTCGTGTAGGGCAGGAGGGTATCAGTGTGCTTATATCCCATGGATATAATTATACCACCTTCTATTCGCATCTTGACGAGGTGATGGTAGAGGAGGGGGAAACGGTCAAGCGTGGCTCAAAGATAGGCACCGTCGGCAATACCGGCAAAAGTACCGGTCCTCACCTGCATTATGAGGTGCGACTTAAAGAGAAACCGCAGAATCCTGTCAATTATTTCTTTATGGATCTCTCTCCTGACGATTATATCGAGATGCTCCGTGTCGCCGAGGATGCCGGACATGTGATGGATTAATTTTGAATTTTGAATTGGTCTTATGGATTTGAGTAAGGAATATTACAAGATTCGTGAGGTGTCGGAGATGCTGGATATACCTCAGAGCACGCTCAGATATTGGGAGGATGAATTTGAATGTCTCAATCCTATCCGTACGGGGAGCGGCCGCCGTCACTATACTCCCAAGGATATCGAGACAGTAGAGATAATCCGCTTTCTTGTCCATGACAAGGGGATGCGTATAGAGGCGGCCAAGGAGCAGATGCGTATCAATGCCGCCAATGTGTCGCGCCGTGTGCAGATGATAAATACTTTGAAGGAGGCTAAAGTGGATCTGACTGCCATCCTGAAGGCTCTGGAGAAACGTCGCTGAGCGTGTGTTACCTCGGTAAGTTTTTTTTATTGGAATAATGCGCTATGACATAGTGTTTTAGATGTAATAAAAAAGAGACGACGTCTCATGGATGTCGTCTCTTGTGTGACCACAATAAAATGCAATAATAGTATTTTTGTCGATTGTCGCGCGGCCGTAAGCCGGCGGATTGAGTATATATTAATGGAAGTCGTTGAGCTGATTGCGCAGTTTTTTGCGGGCGAAGAAGATGCGGCTCTTGATAGTGCCGAGCGGCACACCGAGTTTATCAGCGATTTCGTGGTATTTATACCCGGCTACATACATATTGAACGGCACGCGGTATTCATCCGAAAACTGCTGTATGGCCTGAGAGATCTCCTTGACCGTGTAGGATCCTTCGGGAGTGTCAAGACCTGAGTCCTGTGACACGTTGAGCATGTACAGATCCTCTGTGCGGTCCACCACTGTGGCTTGGCGCACTGTCTGGCGGTAATTGTTGATGAATATGTTGCGCATGATGGTGAAGATCCATCCTTTGAAGTTGGTATTGTCAACATATTTATCTTCATTGTTGAGTGCCTTGAGTGTGGTCTCCTGAAGTAAATCCTGAGCCTCCTCGCGGTTTGCTGTGAGCTGACATGCGAAGTTCAACAAGTTTGCCTGTAGTCCGACAAGTCGTTGCTCGAAAGTTTGTTTGGTTTTCATTGTTATTGCGATTTTTAGTGGCTTTCACTATCATAACATTGGCGGACCTTTAAAAGTTTCATTTTTTTTGGTTAATTTTGTTAAAATTTTTATAACGCCTCCCGATATTCTGTGTCAGAAACGGTAAGCATCGGTGATTGAGTGACAGATGTCGATGGCAGGAAAATATCAGCGATGAAGTTTGAAGCACTTTTCGAGAGCGATGATCTTCTGGACGCTCTCTACGATATGCGATTTGACGAATGCACTCCTATTCAGGAGCAGGCAATACCTATAATTCTGGAAGGTCATGACTTGCTGGCGTGCGCGCAGACCGGCACCGGCAAGACGGCGGCCTTTGCCATGCCGGTTCTCCAGCGGCTCCACGGCCGCGTGAACAGGAGCCACACGCCCATCCGCGCCCTGGTGCTGACGCCCACCCGGGAGCTGG
>CAYSJG010000201.1:0-3509 GCA_964431295.1 uncultured Sangeribacter sp.
CGCATTCGGCTCCGAAGATTTCGTCGATGAGTTTTCCTTTGCCCCATGACTTGTCAGTGTCGATATGTCGCTGGCTGCAGAAGGCCCTGAGCTCATCTTCAGTCTTGCCTGTGATGTCGAATCCGGTCTGGTCGAGTATGGCCTGAGTCATGGTGATGCGCGGGTAAGGCGCCTTGAAGTCAATCTCGTTGTCGCCCACTTTGATTTTGGTGGAGCCGGTGACGTCGATGGCGAGTTTTTCGAGCATCTTTTCAGTGAAGGACATCATCCAGTTGTAGTCCTTGTAAGCCACGTAAATCTCCATGCAGGTGAATTCGGGATTATGGGTGCGGTCCATGCCTTCGTTGCGGAAATTGCGTGAGAATTCATAGACGCCGTCGAATCCGCCGACGATGAGTCGTTTGAGATAAAGCTCGTTGGCGATACGGAGATAGAGAGGGATGTCAAGGGCGTTGTGATGTGTGATGAAAGGTCTGGCGGCAGCTCCTCCCGGTATGCTCTGCAATACGGGGGTGTCCACTTCGAGATATCCGTGGGAGTTGAAGTATTCCCTCATGGAGTTGAACATCTTGGTGCGCTTGAGGAAAATATCCTTTACTCCGGGATTGACCACGAGGTCGAGGTATCTGCGTCGGTATCTGAGCTCCGGGTCGGTGAATGCGTCATATACCTCTCCGTCTTTGACCTTGACTATGGGCAGGGGTCTCAGTGTTTTGCTGAGCACCGTGATTTTGCGGGCGTGGACGGTGATTTCTCCCATCTGTGTGCGGAACACGAAACCGTCTATCCCGATAAAGTCTCCGATATCGAGTAGCTTTTTGAATACAGTATTGTAGAAATCCTTGTCTTCTCCGGGACAGATATCGTCGCGGCTTACGTAGACTTGTATTCTTCCTTGTGCGTCCTGTAGCTCCATGAATGAAGCTTTGCCCATGATGCGGCGTGACATGATTCGTCCTGCGATGCTTACTTCTCTGGGGGGAGTAAGATCGTCGGAGAAATTTTCCTTTATCTCAGTGCTGTAACCTGTGACAGGGTATTCTGCGGCGGGATATGGGTCGATGCCTCTTTCCCTGAGTGCTTCCATGGAGCGTCGGCGGGCAGCCTCTTGCTCATTGAGTTCCTTTTGTGCCATGATTTATGCTGTTTTGGGCAGAATTTCAATTTTTTGCAAAATTAGCAATAATTTTTCAATTGCCGGCCTTTTTTGTGGCAAGAGCTATTGATTGCGCGATATGCGCGATATGTGCGATATATGTGTTCTTACCTGAGTCTGATTTTTTCTCCCGGTCGGTCGGGGGTGTGGGGATTAAGTTTTATGAGTATGTCGAGCTGCATTCCGAATCGTTGTGAGAGGGAGTGGAGACTCTCTCCTTCGCCGATGGTGGCAGTGTTCTCTCCTTGTGGTGCGTCGGTGAGCTTTGGCTCGAGATAGACCTCTTCCCATGGCTTTATCTCTGTGTCGTGGGGGGCATCGTTGTATTCGAGCAGTTTCTTTTTGTTGATTTTGAGTTCTTTAGCGATAAGTCCGTATGTGTCGCCCGGTCGTGCGATGACGTAGTGCAGTCCTCTTGCTCTCTTGACCTTGTGTGTTTTGCTGAGCGATTCGGATATAAATGCGGCGACGGCCTGTGCATTGGGGTCAAGAGGATTGTCGTATGCATAGAGTCCGTATGTTTCGATTATGGTGATGAGTCTGTTGGCGTAATTAGGGTCGGTGGCGTATCCGCACCGGCTGAGTCCGCGAGCCCATCCGGCATAGTCGGAGGGGTCGAGGTCGAACAGCGAACTGTATCTTTTGCGCATGAGGAATCGTGAATGATCCTCGAAGCTGTCAGCCGGTGAATCGTAGACTCTGAAGCATTCATCCGGAGCATCGTCATCCCGGAGCATGGTGTCTCCCTTCCAGTCGGCATGGCATTTGATGCCAAAATGATTGTTCCCCTCGCGTGCGAGCGTACTTCTCCCGGCGGCGCTCTCGAGCAGCCCTTGTGCGAGCGTGATGGAGGCGGGTATGCCGTATGCCTTCATCTGGTCGACTGCCATGTCGGAGTAAGTGGTCACATACTCCTCGTATCTGTCGGCAAAGGCAGTATGATGAAGCGCCGCGATGATGCAAATGACCATGACTCGCAAGGCGCTTGCGGGTATGTTTTGTAATAAATTCGGTTTCACACTTCAAAAATAGTGAAAAATCGAACAATAAACGCAGTCAAATCATTATTTTTGTGTGAGACTCTCGACAAGCCTTACAATTTATATATGAAAACGAAAGAGATAAAGACAGAGATAAAAGTATGTGAGTATAGCGAATTGGATGCTCAGGACCGGTGTCTTGTGGATGCGGCCCGTGAAGCCACGCGCCGTTCGTATGCTCCTTATTCAAAGTTTCATGTAGGCGCGGCTCTATTGATGGACAATGGTGAGATTGTGTGCGGCTCCAATCAGGAGAATGCAGCTTTTTCTTCGGGCACATGCGCCGAGCGCTCGGCTTGTTTTTACGCCGGGGCTCGTTATCCGGGAGTGCCGATACGCAAGATAGCGATTGCCGCCTGGACGCGGCTGCATAAGCCGGAGGATGCCGCTGACGACGCCTGTTTTCAGCCGACCCCGATATCTCCGTGCGGAGCCTGTCGTCAGGCTTTGCTGGAATACGAGGCGCTTTACGGTCCCATAGAGGTGATACTGTATGGGGCGGAGGAGACCTATATTCTCCCGTCTGTCCGCTCGCTGATGCCGTTGAGTTTTACAGAATTTTAAAAGAGATTGTCTTGCCGTCACGCCTATATTATATAAGAAGAGAAATGTGGCATGATAATCAAGTGGTAAAAAAATGATTGCTATGAAGAAGAGATTTGTAGTGCTGATGCTTGGAGTCATCGCGCTTTGCAGTACGGTGCTTACCGGCTGTGTGGATGATTACGGATATTGGAATCCGGAGCCACCCTATGGTTGGAACAACACATTTTTTGATTCGCGCCTCGACGGCTACTGGGAGCTTGTGCAGATCAATGGTTATAATGTGCCTCGCAGCGAGACCAACTGTCTCTACTTCGGTGGCAATGGCCGCGGCAGATATTATTATCTTCGTGGAGGAGGATGGTATGAGGAGCGTACCGCGTATTGGTGTCAGGAGTCAGTCAACGGCGCTACCTATTATCAGATAAATCTGCAATATGAGGACGGAGAGATCTCCACGATGAATTATTGGTTTACCGACAGAGGCGACACTCTTTGGATGCAATGGCGCAATTCGCAGGGCTTGCAGACCTACGTATATGCATATTCCCCGAATTTCCAGTGGTAATCCGGGGCGCCTTTTATTATGGCTAAAGCGGCTATATAAGCTATACTGTCTAAAGTAGCTAAAATAGCTAAAATTGCTAATATAGCTATAATACCTATAATAGCTAAAATAGCTATAATAGCAGCGACAGCAATCCTCGCGAGTCTAATTAACAAATCGAAAGGAAAATTAACATATTTTAATCAGGCTGAGATATAGCGAT
>CAYSJG010000202.1:0-3492 GCA_964431295.1 uncultured Sangeribacter sp.
CGTCTGGAGTTGAAGAAATACAACCCGATCCTGAAGAAAATGACCATCCACAAAGAAATTAAATAAGCACTGAACCATGGCAAAAAAAACCGTCGCGTCTCTTCAGAAAGGTGAAGGCCGCACATACAGCAAAGTCATCCGCATGGAGAAGTCTCCCAAGACCGGCGCTTATGTCTTCAAAGAGGAGATGGTGCCCAACGATGCTGTCAAAGAGGCTCTCAAGTAATCCGACATTCTCGATACTATATAAAAATTCCGTCAAGGTCCACCTTGGCGGAATTTTAATTTTTTAGGGTCTTTAAGGTCTTTAAGGTCTTTAAGGTCTTTGGGGTCTTTAGGGGGCTAATAGCGTGTCTTCTCCGGTTTGGGCTGATTTTTCTGTATCTCTTTGTGTATGTCCGTCTTCATCAGTGTGCGGTACTGATGTTTGCGATCGGTGGATTTGCCGTATTCCACTGCGTGGGCAGGGCAGATGTGGAAGCAGGCGCAGCAGCTGATGCAATCCCCTCCCCAGCGCGGACGCCCGGAGGAGAAGTCTATGTTGCTTACCGGGCATACCTCCGCACATCTACCGCACCCTACACATTCCTGTGTGTAATGCCATTTCCGTGGTTGCACTCCCCATCTTTTGAAGAGAGGATAGATGACCTTGCTCTTCACCCATTGATTTTTTCCGCGAGTGTAGTCATGATGCCAGTCGTGGCGATGGATGCAGTCGGCTATATGGTCAAGCCGATCCTTGCAGGCGTCTAATTTCTGAATCTCCACATCCTTGTTGTCAGTGTCAAACCCAGGGAGTAAAACGTAGTTGTTGGGCATGATGACGCTCCAGCCTGCGGTGAGTGTAAGCCCTCGAGCTTCCAGAGCATTCTGCAGCATCTCCGGAGCGAAAGCAGTCTCATCGCCGCAGCTCAGGACTATCCATACCGGCAGGTCAGAAACGGTCTCTATCAAATTTTTGCTCAGCTCCGATATATATTGTATGACGATGGGCGGGATACCCCAGGAGTACACCGGGCAGACTATGCCAAGTGTCTTGCCGGTAAATTGAAGTGATGTAGCCGGGTGATGCGGCATGAAGAGTGTGGACTCGCCGAGGCGGGTGGAGAGCCCTTCGGCTATGTGTCGTGAATTGCCTGTGCCTGAGAGATAGAGTATCATAGGGAATAATTATATTGTCAGCGAAGTATAAAGATATTGTAGATTAGCTCTCTAAGCAGTGAGTACTCATCCTGAAAACTCTCTATACCTTTGGATTTGGTATCAAATTCTCTAAGAGCGTGTATGGCGCCGATGGCCTGACGTGCATTGTAATGCTGCATCGCCTCTTTGAGCTCGCGCAGTGCGAAGGTGTTGCGTATGTCGAGATTTTTCATCAGTGACGCGTCAGACTTGTCGGGGAGCATCTGTGCCTGTACAAGTTTTGCAAAGAAGCTGAGCAGAGTGGCGGTAGTGACAACGGTAGGGTTATTGCGCGGGTTTTTGCGAAAATACTCCACGATGCGCATACATTTGTCAAAATTCTTGATGCCCAGATTGCGTGTCAGCTCGAAATTGTTGAAATCTTTGGAGATGCCGATATTCTCCTCAATGAGCTGCGGCGTGATTTTTGTGTTTTTTCCGTCGGTGGCAACTATTAGTTTTTCAATCTCTCCGAAGATTTTGCTAAGGTCTGCACCACAGTATTCACATAGTAGCCGGACACTGTTGTCATCGATAGCTACCTTACGCGCGATGCAATAGTCCTTTACCGGTGCGGGAAGTTCGTAATCGCGCAATTTAGGGCTCTTGACCACGATACATTCCTCTTCGGCCTCCTTGGCGGCTTTAAGCAGCTTGGAGGTGGCATTGAGCATATCGCCCTTATATACGATGGCGAGCACACTCTGTCTGTTGGGCCGTCGGATGTAGTCGGCGAGTCCGTCAAGCGCGTTTTTAGCATTCTGGAGTGCCTGTGATTCTTTGACAAATACAAGTCGATGTTCGGCAAAGACCGGATATTGCTGCGCGGTGGCGATGACTGTAGGTATGTCAATCTCGTTGCCGTAATAGGAGGTCAGATTGAAATCCTTATCCTCTTCGCCCAGCACCCTTTGTTCAAGCTCTTCACAGATTTTGTCAAGATAATAGGGCTCGTCACCCATGAGAATGTATACAGGCGCGAAGTTCCCTTTCCTGATGTCCGTGATGACTGAGCGGAAAGTAGAGGATGCTGATTGTGTCTTTGCCATTGTCTATTTATTTATCTATCTGCTCCTGACTAAAAAACCGGTTGTGGCCGAAGTAAAGGAATGTGGCGGTAAGCAGGGCGCTGACAAGCGCCGCAATGGGGAATTGTCCGCTCTCTACCGCTCCATATTCCCGTATGAATGCGAGTTGGTCACCGTGATTCATCAGCCAGGTGGAGAGGACCACGAGGGAATTGTTGAGGGCGTGGGCGAACACTCCCGGCCAAAGCGAGCCGGTGGCCATGAGCAGATATCCGAAGAACACTCCGATTAAGAATCGCGGCAGGAAGCCGAAAAACTGGAAATGTGCGGCGCTGAATATAAATGCGGCAATCCATACGGCAGACCATCCCCCAAGCGAAGGGATGCGTGCCACCATCCTCTGTAGCGCGCCTCTGAAGAACATCTCTTCAGCGAGGGCTGTAAGTAATCCTATTATGAGAATATTGAGCAAAAGTCCGCCGACGGATGATGAGGATAGTATCTGAAATGTCAGTTGCTGAGCTGCGTTCTCCCATGCGCGCAGCTGACCCTCCAGACCTCCGGCCCATCCGGGCAGAGTCATCTTCTCGTTGATGTCCACAAGCCAGTTCATCATCGGGACAGCAAGAATATATATGATGGCCACGCCGGCAAAAGGTCGCCAGCTGACTCTCTGTGTAAGGCCGAGTGAGCGGCAAGGCTGCACTGTGAAGCGTCTTACGCCGAAATAAGCCGCCGGAATGAATCCGAATATGGCCTGAGCGGCGCTCTGCAGCTGATAAAGGAGCGGGCCGGGCTGGATGAAATAAGTCAGTATCCCGGAGACGGTGGCCGCCAGAATTATGGCGGCGCAAAACATCAGAGCGAGCCACAGGAGCGGCTTGAGTGAATCAGATATTGTCGGAGGCCTATTTTCCGGATTTGTCAGCACGGCTTTAATATTTTTGTATTTTATTTAGTGATGTTAAGAGCGCGTTCATCAAGAGCAGGACCGGAATTGTCTCAGTCGAATTTTTTGCGTCTAAATACGAAGTTGCGTCCGAGATATTTTTCGCGGACCACAGGATTCTCCGACAACTGTTCGCTGGTGCCCTGAAAGAGGATTTTTCCTTCAAAGAGGAGGTATGCGCGGTCGGTGATGGAGAGTGTCTCAGGCGCATTGTGGTCGGTGATAAGTATGCCGATGTTTTTCTCCTTAAGTTTATATACAATAGACTGAATATCCTCCACAGCTATCGGATCCACACCGGCAAACGGTTCGTCGAGCATTATGAATTTGGGG
>CAYSJG010000203.1:0-3439 GCA_964431295.1 uncultured Sangeribacter sp.
AGCGCGGAGGTCTTCGTCGCGGAAGCATTTGGCAATCTGGAAATATCTGTCATATCCGCTGACCATAAGCAGCTGCTTGAAGAGCTGGGGGCTTTGTGGCAGAGCGTAAAACTCTCCGGGGTTCATGCGCGAGGGTACGATGAAGTCTCTTGCGCCTTCGGGAGTGGACTTTACGAGTATGGGTGTCTCAATCTCGAGAAATCCTTTGGAGTCGAGGTATCTGCGTATCTCAAACGCCATCTTGTGACGGAGCTCGAGGTTACGTCGGATGTTGGGTCTGCGGAGGTCGAGATAGCGGTATTTCATTCGCAGGTCATCGCCACCGTCAGTGTTTTCTTCAATGGTGAAGGGGGGTATTTCAGAGGTGTTGAGGACCTTGATATCCTCAGCCACAATCTCTATGTCACCGGTGGGGATGTTGTGATTTTTGGAATCGCGTTCCTTGACGTGACCTTTGATTTCGACTACATATTCTCTGCCGAGCTTGTCGGCGGCGTCCTTGAGTGCGGGGTTTATTTCAGTGTTGGTGACCACCTGAGTGATGCCGTATCTGTCACGCACATCGATAAATGTCATGCCGCCCATCTTGCGGATTCTCTGTACCCAGCCGGCTATTCGAGTCTGCTTGCCGGCATCGGAAGCTCTGAGTTCGCCACACGTATTGTCTCTGTACATAAAGCAGTTAGGATGTTTGTCCTACACATGCGGAGAGCGGAGCCCCGCCACGGCGATGCCCGTTCCGCATAATAGAGTTCGTTTTAACGTGCAAATATAATAATTTTTTTTTGCTTTATCGTCAGTGTCAGATGTATTTTTCGCCAAATCGGTCTTTTACATCGTTGACGACCTGCCTGATCTGCTGCTCCATATCCTTGGGACAGATGAGCAGAGCATTGCCGGAATCGGCCACGATATAGTCTTTGAGTCCGGCAACGACTACAATCTTGTCCCCCTCGACGGCGATGATATTGTCCTCGCAGTCTTGTGTGATGACGCGGCTTTTCTGTGTGACATTGCCCTGCGTGTCCTTGGGGGAGGCGTCGTAGAGCGCTTTCCAGCTGCCGACATCGCTCCATCCGAGGTCCACGGTCTGTACATATACATTGTCAGCCTTCTCCATGATGGCGTAGTCGATGGAGATGGATGGCGCGGAGGGGTAATGCTTCTCGATGAATGTATGCTCGCCGGGAGTGCCCCAGAGTCCGATGGCGGAGTCGAAAAGGTGTGCGGTGTCGGGGTCGTATTTTTCAAAAGCCCTGAGTATGGACTTGGCTTTCCAGATAAACATGCCGGCGTTCCAGTAAAATTCACCGGTGCTGATGAAAAGCTCCGCCATTTCGCGGTTGGGCTTTTCTGTAAATGATCTTACTTTGTAAAAATTGTCGTAGTCACCGATTTTGACATTCTCTCCCTGCTGTATGTATCCGTATCCGGTCTGCGGGGAGGTGGGTTGTATGCCGAGGGTAAGGAGATAGTCTCCTGACTCTACGAATTCGAATCCTCTGCGGAGCGCTTCTCTGAATGCCTCCTCTTTGAGCACAAGGTGGTCAGAGGGGAGCGTCACGATAGATGCTTCGGGGTCAATGGCGGCGATATGGTGTGATGCCCAGCATACGCAGGGGGCGGTGTTGCGCCGCGCCGGCTCTTCGAGAATGTTCTGTGACGGTATTTCCGGTATCTGCTCTTTTATGAGCGCGGAGTACCGCTTGTTGGTGACGAGGAAAATATTCTGGTGAGGCACAACGCCGGCCACTCTGTCGACGGTGAGCTGCAGCAGGCTGCGGCCTGTGCCGAAGAAGTCGAGGAATTGTTTGGGTCTCTCTTCGCGGCTGTGTGGCCAAAATCTGGAGCCGACACCGCCGCACATGATTACGCAGTATCTCATAGTATCCCTTGTTTGGTATTAGATCTTATCCGGGAGGGTGATGAAAAACCGGTGCAGAACGCCTGTTATACTTTTGGCGCCTTAAACTGGTGCTTCACCCCCTCGACGACATTGAGGATGTAGTCGCCGAGCTTCTCGGCCTCTCCGATGAGGTCCATGAAGAAGATGCCTTCCTGATAATCGTAGGTTTTATTGTTGATATTGTATATATTGTCGTCGCGCAGACGGTTGCGGAAATTGTTGATTTCGCGCTCTTTGTTGTAGGCGGCGATGATTTTGGATTCTTCCGGTGTCTCCATCTCCCTG
Source organism: uncultured Sangeribacter sp. (assembly GCA_964431295.1). Taxonomy (GTDB): domain Bacteria; phylum Bacteroidota; class Bacteroidia; order Bacteroidales; family Muribaculaceae; genus Lepagella. The sequence goes on from CAYSJG010000203.1 coordinate 2,192, forward strand.
AGGAGTTCGAGCATATTCTGCATGGATCCGTCCACGAGTGAGAACATTGTGTCGATCTCCTTGAGGACACCCTCTTCAAACTCGACATGGTTGTCGGTCTTTCTCTTGAGCGTCTTGGCGACGTTGAAGCAGCTGTCGGCGATGGATTCGATTTCGCTGATGATGCGTAGCATACCGGCGATGCGCATTTTGCCTTCGGGGCTAAGTCTTCCCTCCGCCACATGATTGAGGAAGTTGCCTATCTCAATCTCCATGCGGTCAGAGATGCCTTCATACTTTTCGAGCCGTGAATAGAGATGGTTGTATTCCTCTGTGTTGGGGTCCATGTGTATGAGCTGCTCGGCCATGGCGAGCATTTTGGTGACCCTCTCCGCGAATACGACAATCTCCTTCTGTGCCTGTGTGATGGAGAGCTCGGCTGTGCCGAGCATACCTCTGCCGATAAATTTGAGTGAGAAGTCCTCATCCTGCTCCTTGTGTTTGGTGGGCATAATCCAGCAGACGATCGTGACGTAAAGTTTGGTAAACCAGATCATGATCATGAGGTTGCAGAAGTTGAAGACGGTGGGGAACATGGCGAGTCCGAATCCGATGGAGGCCTGCGCTTTGGCGGTGAGCTTTCCTGCCGTGTCGAATAGGGTGGTGTCGGCGAGCGCGGGGTCGCGGGCGAGTGTTATGTCGAGAGGATTTATGCCGTTGCACCATACGGTGATGTCTGCCACGAGTTTTACGAATGGCTGGAAGATGCAGAGCACGAGTATGGAGCCGATGACATTGAAAAGGACGTGGCCCATGGCGGTGCGTTTTGCCGCGAGATTACCGCTGAGGGAGGCGAGTACCGGCGTGATGGTGGTGCCGATGTTGCCTCCGAGTATGATGGCGCAGCCGAGTGTGAAGTCGATCCATCCCTGTGAGCACATGATGAGCGTAATGGCGAAAGTGGCAGCCGAGCTTTGCGCTATCATGGTGAGCACTATGCCTATGACGAAGAATATGAGTATGGATGTCAGCCCGAGTCCGGTATAGTTTTTGAGAAATTCGAGCATTTCCGGATTCTGCTCGAGATTGGGTACGTATGCCGAAATCAGGTCGAGCCCCATGAAGAGGAAGCAGAATCCAATAAGAAACTCGCCGAGTGACTTTGCCGAGCTCTTCTTCATGAAGAGCATCGGCACACCGATGGCGAGCAGCATAAGACTATAGTCAGAGATTTTGAATTCGAGTGAGAACGCGGTGATGATCCAGGTG
>CAYSJG010000204.1:0-3391 GCA_964431295.1 uncultured Sangeribacter sp.
TCTACAAATTATCTATGGAATTTATATAGTCTCTGATCAATATGCTGGCCGAGATGGCGCCATACCTCCTGTTAGGGTTCGGCATCGCCGGACTGCTATACTCATTTGTTCCGGGAGAGTTTTACAGAAACCATCTTTCGCGCCCCGGTGTCGGCTCAGTGATTAAAGCCGCGCTGATAGGCGTGCCTTTGCCCTTGTGTTCTTGCGGGGTGCTCCCCACGGCAGTGTCCTTGCGACGCAACGGCGCCTCACGTGGAGCCACCACATCCTTCCTGATTGCGACTCCGCAAACAGGCATTGACTCCATAGCAGCCACATATTCGCTTCTCGGCCCGGCATTCTCGATTATCCGACCGGTGGCTGCTCTTCTCACCGCTTTCATCGGCGGAATGCTGGTAAACAGAGAAGACAAAAACACCGGCCACTGTGAAGAGACATGTGTCGACACCATTGATGCTCCCACCGCCACTACTTTCAGCGGCAAACTCCTCGGCGCCCTGAAATATGGTTATGTGGATATGGTGCAGAACATAGGAAAATGGCTGATAATCGGTCTGGTCATAGCCGCCGCCATCACCGTGTTCATTCCCGACGGCTTCTTCACCTTCTTTGCCGGATACCCGCTCCTGTCAATGATCGCTGTGGTGATAGTAGCTGTCCCGATGTATGTATGCTCCACCGGATCTATTCCCATCGCACTGTCGCTGATGCTTAAGGGATTAAGTCCCGGTGCCGCATTTGTACTGCTCATGGCCGGCCCGGCGGCCAACTTTGCCTCAATTATTATTGTGGCAAAATCGCTTGGCAAGAAAGCCGCCGCGATATATCTCGCCACCATTGTTATCGGCGCGATAGCAATCGGCCTTTGCATTGATATGCTGATGCCTCGTGACTGGTTTCCGATGTCAATGGTGGCAGGAGCCATGCATTGCCATCTCCACGTAAGCTTGCTTCATGGCCTCTCCTCAACACTGCTGATCATACTTCTCGTCAACGCATTAGTAAAACGATACACCTCAACAAAAACTAAAACAAAAACTATGGAGAAAAAAGAAATCAGATTCACCGTCAAGGGGATGTCCTGCGGCCACTGCAAGGCCATGGTAGAGAAAAATCTCGCCAAACTTCCCGGCGTAGAATCTGTCACTGTAGATCTCGCATCGGGCGAAACCGTAATCATAGGGGAGACCGACCCCAAAGCAATCCGGGAAGTTATTGACGACCTCGGCTTCTCGATAGTATAACCCCCCTTTTTCAAGTTATCAGTCAGTCAAAATCAAAAAAACGCCGGCCAGAACTAAGAGAGTGTTTAAGACCCCATCCGCTTCAATATGGCTATGTGATTACTATACCGGGGAAATTCAATTTTGCCATCTGTCACGACTGCTCTTTGGCCTGTATATAACTCTTCGATCTCAGACCCATCCGGGAAGACACCGTAGAGATTTATAATGCCGGTCTCTTCCGGTTTCAGACGTATCAGGATGGAGTCCTCGTCATTATATCTCAAGACGGTATGATTATCAAAGGTGGTTTGACACCCTGTGCCTATCACCGGATTTGACTGCCGGATGACACCTAACTTCCGGAAATGCTCAAGCTGTGGCTGATTGATCTCATTCCAATTCATATCGGAGCGGAATGCCTGATCACTGTCTACATTATATCGGGCGTCACTCAATTCTCGACCAGTCTCGTCACCGTAAAATATCTGTGCCACACCGGGAGCGAGCAGTAGGGTAGTGGCACAATCGATCATGTTATCCATATCAACGTCGCGATGATATGAATTATTGAGATAATTAAACGGGTGCCAACCTTTATAAGCGCTTACGCTGTCTGCGTACGATTGCCATACATAGGCTATGCCATCGAGATCGCCACGTTTAGGCAAATAGAAATTGACCATGCTTGAAAAGCCGGCATCGGCATAGTCAGGTTTGTAATCGATTGAGGCATGATCGAAATCTCCAGTCATATAAAATTTGTCAGTCCAGCCTGATGCGGGATCGTCAGGATGCGCGGCACGCCATTTTTCCAGCGAGGCATTACAAGCACGGCTCAGCTCATTCCAGCGCTCAAGATGCACATTCTCGACTATGTCGCATCTTACACCGTCTATCCCGAATTCTTCAACCCATGAAGATATCCACGCGATGACATATTGAATAGGAGAAAAATCCTGATCATTGCGATACTTGCGCGCAGATGGATTTACCCACGCATCATTTTTGTCACCTTCCGATCTCCATTTATTTTTCAGGAATTCCGGTATACGGGTCTTGGTGTCGCTCTCATCCTTAAAATCCGGCATACCGTAGAGGGTAGCCTCCAACGGATTGGATTCATCCCACCCCTCGTCGGGCATACGTATCCAATCCCTGCCGTACCATCCTTTCCAGTTAAGACGGTCTGCGAAGAAACGATCATAGCTGTAATCTTTTATATGCTCTACAGCCTGCCGCTCGGTAAGGCCGGTATCGGCAAAACCCAGTTGAATCGCATCAAGGAGCGTAGGATAACCGGGGTCGTTAAGGTTTGCTCCAAGCATCACCCTGATACCTTGTGAATGGAATTCATCCACAAGCTGGCGGAAGTCTTCCACCGTGCCATAATTCTTGTCAATCTGAGTGTAATCAAGAGGATAGTAACCATGATATCCATAATGAGGGAAGTCATTGACCGGACCGCTACCCGTCATCCATCCATGTATTTGCTCATATACGTCGGTCATCCACACTACATCAACCCCCATTTTCTTGAAATAACCATCACGGGCCTTCTGCAGCATCCCCTTGAAATCGCCTCCGTGAAATGTCGCGGCATTCATGCGCTCGCTTCCATAGTCGATCTTGCGGCCATAGTTGACATCATTGGCAGTGTCACCGTTGCAGAAACGGTCGGTAATCACAAAATATACGGTGGCATTCCCCCACTCAAATCCGGCAGAGGCTGCTGACGGCATTACAAGTGACAATACCGCCGTCATAATAATAATTAAGGAAGATTTTTTCATCGCGTAGAAGATATTTGCTGCAAAATTACAACAGGTATTTCTCCGGCGCAATGCTGATTTATGACCATTTTAAGCCAGTCACTTATGGCCGTAGGGCAAAGACTGCGGTCTTAACGACGGAGCCTAAAGAAGGCTCATGGCTTCCGCAGCCGCGATTGCCTCGTATGTATTCGCCACACTTAGTTTCTCAAGGATGTTCTGTCGGTGTCGGTCCACAGTATTTTTACTGATATTAAGCATATCCGCAATCATTTTACTTGACTTGCCGGATCTGATAAACTTCAAAATCTCTTTCTCTCTTTCTGACAACAACCGATTTCTTCTGAATTTTCCTTGAAAAAGTAACTAAATCTCCTGAGACTCGGTTTTCGGAGC
>CAYSJG010000205.1:0-3375 GCA_964431295.1 uncultured Sangeribacter sp.
GCCGCCCCTGCGTTAACATTTTTTGTGGGATGGGGTCTTAATCTTCGCATATTTATGTCGAAATATTCAAGTGAACAGCTTGCATGGCTGATACGCCGTCATGGGGTCGAGATGACTCATCTTTCCGGCGGCTCTCACCTTGGTGCTATCCTTTCGGTAGCTGATATTATGGGGGTTCTCTACAGCGAGGTACTCAAATTCAATCCCGAATACCCGAAATGGGAAGAACGTGACAGATTTATTCTCAGCAAGGGACATGCAGGAGCTTCTGTATACGCATCTCTTGCTGAATCTGGATTCTTCCCTGTTGACGAACTAAAAACTCATTACCAGAACGGCAGTCGTCTCTCGGGACATGTCTCCCACCATCTGCCGGGGGTTGATCTGTCGACGGGATCGCTGGGACATGGGCTTAGCGTTGGCACCGGTATGGCCTATGCATTGAAAAAAGATGGCAAAGGCAGCCGCGTTTTTGTAGTGCTCGGTGACGGAGAATGCGATGAAGGGTCTGTATGGGAGGCTGCTCTATTCGCCAATCATTTCCGGCTCGATAATCTTGTGGCTATAGTGGATCATAACCACATGCAAAGTCTTGATTTCAACGAAAACACCCTCGAAATTGAGAACTTCGGCGACAAATGGCGCGCTTTTGGCTGGAATGTATTCGAAATTGACGGCAACAATCATGAACAACTGCGCGATGCCTTCGAAAAAATCAATCGCAGCGACAATCATAAACCCTGCGTAATCATCGCCAACACTATAAAAGGCAAAGGTATCAGTTTCATGCAGAATGATATCCTTTGGCATTACCGCTTCCCACACGATGGATGGGAATATGATATGGCTGTCAATGAGCTGTTCGCCGAGAAGCCGGAGGGTATAGACGATCCATATACCCCCGAGGGAATAAAGAATCCCCGGACACCAAAAGAGAATGAAGATATCTGCAATGACCATACATTCTCCAAAACTTGGACCACACATTATCCGGAAAAGATGAGGAGGGTAGAAGCCATACCCGGAAGCAACCAACGAGAACATAAAGTCTGATTTGCATAATGAGAGATACTTTTGTCAAAACACTTGTAAGTCTCGCTAAAGAGAACAAGAATATCGAACTAATCACGGGCGACCTCGGATTCGGAGTGCTGAAACCATTTTGGGAAGAATGCCCTGACCAGTTTACAAATGCAGGAATTGCCGAACAAAACATGACATCGGTCGCCGCCGGCATGGCGCTGGAGGGGAAGATTGTATTTACATATTCTATCGGCAATTTTCCGACTTTACGTTGTCTGGAGCAGATTCGCAACGACTGCGCATATCATAAGGCAAATGTAAAGATCGTATGTGTGGGAGGAGGATATGTGTATGGTTCGCTTGGCATGAGTCATCACGCCACAGAGGATATCGCGATTATGAGAGACCTCCCCGGAGTTGCCGTAGTGTGCCCGGCCGATCTTGTTGAAGCGGAAGAGGCTGTAAAGGCTATCGTGGAATATCCCGGCACGGTATATTTACGACTCGGCAGGGGAGGTGAGAAGCGTATACATGACCATATAGATAATTTCCGGATAGGGAAAGCTATCAAGGTAAAGGATGGCAATAAAGTGGCAATCTTCTCCACAGGCGCTATATTCGAAGAGGTGAATGATGCACTCGGTATGCTCGCCGATAAGGGGATTGACCCTGCTGTATATACCTTTCCGACAGTGAAGCCTATCGACAAGGAGGTGATTAAAGAATGCTCGGAAAAATTCGATCTGATTGTAACCTGCGAGGAACATAATGTCATCGGGGGATTTGGGTCGGCAGTGGCTGAAGTTATCGCTGAGCACCCCTCTAAAGCCCGATTGCTTAAAATCGGGATTGAAGACTGTTATTGTTGCGCTGTAGGTAATCAGAAATATCTGCGTAGCTATAATCACATCGATGCCGCCGGCATTACTGAGCGAATCATTAATGCGTTATGAAGAGACTGCTGATTACTTCCACCGATCTGATGATGGTACAGTTTCTTGTGCCTCATGTCATAAATCTCTCAAAGCATGGCTATGAGATAGATTTGGCATGCTCGGAGGTAGGAGACCGCTTTAAAGAGGTGAAGGATAAGCTCCAGCCTTACTGCGCTGCAATCCACAGAGTGTCGCTACAGCGCAGTCCGCTTTCGAAAGATAATATCAAGGGCTATAGGGAGCTCAAGAATATAATTAGCGAGAAAGCGAATGAAGGCGGTTACGATATTATCTGGACTAATGAGCCTGTAATGGGAGTGGCTACAAGACTGGCGGCGAAAAAGGCCCGCAAGCATGGCACAAAGGTGCTTTATATGGCCCATGGCTTTCATTTCTTCAATGGAGCTCCATTGCTAAACTGGCTGCTGTTTTATCCCGTGGAGAGGATGATGGCGCATCATGCGGACGTAATCTGTACGGTCAACCGTGAAGACTACAAGAGGGCACAGACTTTCAATGTCAAGAAGGTGGCCTATATCCACGGCATAGGTATCAATACCGCAAGACTTACACCGGGGACGGAAGTAAAAGATATCAGAAAAGAACTGAACTTGCCCAAAGATGCGTTTATCGTGCTATCTGTTGGCGAACTGAACAATAATAAGAATCAGGCGACTATCATAAAAGCCATCGGACAGCTACTTACTGCAAAGGAAAACAATGCATATCACGATATTCACTATCTCATTTGCGGCAAAGGAAACAACGATAAAAAACTAAAAGCACTCGCACTACAACTCGGCATTGAGAATCACGTCCATTTCCTCGGATATCGCAGCGATGTGGTGGATATATGTTCACAATCCGACATCTATGCCATGCCTTCATTTCGCGAAGGGTTGCCGATCTCATCTCTTGAAGCTATGTATTGCGGATTGCCGTTGGTAACATCGAATATTCGCGGCCTGACAGATGTCAACAAAGATAACATCAACGGTTTTCTTTGTAATCCGGACGATGTTTCAGGATTTGCCTCCAATATTGCCACTCTTCATGACAAACATGAAATATGCAAGCAGATGGGTGAACGCAACAAAGTAGATGTGATTCCATACACAATAGATCACACACTCGCGGAAGTTAAAGATTTGTTCAACCACATTTAGCGCGCTCTAAGGCATCATTGTCATGACGATTAATGCTGATAATATTTGATGTTGAAGACCAATTGTATTCAGCTATCGGGATCTATGAGATATTCTGTTGCCACGGCTTTTCGGCTGTGGCAACAGTGTTTTTACAGCCAAGATTTTTTATCAGGATTTTTTCTGTCAGTCCGCCGACATTTTGTAATTTTGAAATGTAAACGTCCCAAACTCCGCGAGGCTTATTGAGCGTCTACGACTACCTTTGCTGC
>CAYSJG010000206.1:0-3375 GCA_964431295.1 uncultured Sangeribacter sp.
TAAACATATTTAACAAATGATCATTATCTCAATAAGAAATTAGGCGGGTTCGACCCCTGCGTTAACATTTTTTGTGAGATGGGGTCTTAAACGAACCATACCGCTTCGACATCGTTATAATAGCAAAACCTGATTAATATTATATACTATGTCTGCACTAAAACAATTTCGAGGCGGCATCACACGTCTGTGGTGGGTACCGCTAATTACTGGACTTCTGGCCATCGGCCTGGGAATATGGAGTCTCTTCTCGCCCGTCACCTCCATCGAGGTCTTCGCCTACATTTTCGCGGCTTGCATCGTAGGCGCCGGCATCCTGAATCTTGCTTATTCCATCACTACCAATGGATTTGACTCCAACTGGGGATGGGCCATGGCTCTCGGACTTATAGAGATCATAGCCGGTATATGGATGCTCACGCTTCCCGCCCAACTGCTCGCCACGGCATTTGTCATCGTGGTCGGAGTATGGATACTCGTCTCTGCCATCATGTCTATCGCCGAAGCCGGGGTGATGTCGGCCTATTCGCCCGGATGGATCGTATGGATGATACTGCTGCTTGTCGCAACAGTCATCTTCGCTATCATCTTCCTTTCGAGTCCCATCGCCGGAGGAGTGGCTGTCTGGATGTTTCTCGGGATTTCGCTGCTACTCTTCGGAATATACCGTATATCGCTCGCATTCCAGATACGCTCACTCAACCGACGTCTCCGCCGCGCGCTCTAACTCCCGCAATATACAATAAAGAGGCGGCAAGAAGCATCATCACTCTGCTTCTTGCCGCCTCTGTTTTTGACTGAATATTACTCTAAGCGATTGAATATGTTTAGAGCACTCTTACTTTACGAGCACTTTTCTGGAGCCTATTATGTAGAGACCGGGACGGAGACTGCGAAGCTGCTCCTCTGTGGCTGCTCTCAATACTGCCACACCGTCCACACTAAAGACATCCTTGCCTACAAGATTGTCAGTATCGGCGTCAATCGTCTCCACTCCCACACCCTGATTGGTGATGTTGAAGTCTATGCGGCCTGTCTTCCATCCGAGCGCGGGGACATTGAATGTCATCGAGCCGGAGGATATCACGGCTGAAGTCCACTCGCCGTCCTTTACAATTGAATAGAGAATATTCTCGCCGCCGGGAGATACAGCTCCGAGAGTCAATGTCTCGTTGGGACCCATATAATAGGGATCATACGGCTGGGCAGTAGCAGGATCTACCTGCACCCCTGTCACTATTATGCCGTCCTTAGGCTGCAGACGCCAGCAGGGCAATACGAATCCGCTCCAGCCATCTGTACGTGCGTAGGTATTGGCGTAACCGTCAGCCACTCCAAGCCATACATGCCCTATACGTTCCTTATCGAAAGTCTCGTCACCCATGCTCACCACACCGGGATACTGCAAGGTCAGATGATAGAGATAGTCGGCCTTGATAAATCCTCCATCCTCTATGCTGCCGACGGTAGCGGGTAGAGTGACATCTGTAGCAGTGGCGAAGGCGAAGGCATCCTGGCGGATATGAGTGACTGAATATTCTCCCAGATGATCCGGCACACATACACTTCCGGAATACGGTTCGCCTTCAGGCGCTATCAGCTCACATTCCTTCTTCTTGCCATCGGTGATGATATAAGAAGCCCAGCCCATAGTCATGGTCGGCGATTCTATAATCATCGGCGTAGGATATGAGAAGGGGACACCGTCGGGAGTCGCCGCATACCAGTAATATATGCCGGGGGTCACGCCGTCGAAGCGTACCGGTCCGATGGCGAGACGCTGCGAGCTCTTGGCATTGACGGTCACACTTCCATTGGTAGTGACCGTAGATACGGGCTCAAACTTTTCATTGCAAAGCACCAGCGAGATTCTTGAGGTGACGGGGGTAAGGTTGTCATTGACCACTGTCACATACATCACACGCTCCTCATCGGTGGTGAAGAAATTCGGGGCAAGCTCCGAGCCCGCCAATTTGCCGGAGGGTGCCTCCAGCACATCTTCTGTAAAGGTATATTTATATTCCGTAGAGAGTTCCCGTCCATCGGCATCCATGACATAGAGCGTATACTCCCCGGGTGACACCTTGTCGGCGATACTGAATTCCACCTCGGCAAAGCTTTCGCCGGGGATGGTGACCGATGCCGCCGCAGAGACGATGTCGCCGAATTCATCCTCACCGAAGAGGCTTATGCTTATCTCACCCAGATAGTCACCCTTTCCGGTCTTGATGAAGGGGATACGGAAATATTTCTCGGCGTTACCGGGAAGCACATTGGCAGTCTTGGGAGTACCCATGATAAGATGGGGAGCGAAATCCGGATCCGGGCCGTCATTGCTGAGCGTCTGCTCGCCGCCTGCTACTGTGAGGGTGACATAATCCTGCTTGCCGAGAGGCACCTGGATATCCATCCAGTCCTTCCCCTGAACTTTAAAGACGCCATATACATGATATGTGCCGTCCTCCAGCTCACCTATGTTGCAGGGATAGCCGGTCACACCGTAGTTGGGCTGAAGCTGGCCGGTGTCAGGACTGGTAAAATAGACCGGCTCTGCGTCAGGCACATCCGTGCGTATGACCTTGAGTCCGAAATAAAAATTGTCAGATACGTAAAGGGGATTGTAAAAGAGGTCATAACCGACGTTGATGGATTCCTCGGTGGTCCATAATCCGTCCTTATATATAAATGCGCCTGAGGAGAGAATGGCATATTGCTGGTCAGTCTCGCCATTGGACGGGCGTACGCCTGTAAGTATCGTCTGACCCGAATTATAACCACCCTCGTAAGAGCCGGCGCCCCCGGTCTCCGGATTAAGAGCGGTCAGACGGTAATAGCCGTCCTGATAGCCGCCCCAGCCCCAGTTGAAATGAAAATATTCATTGGAGGAATAGCCGTCACACACAAATGCATGGCCGCCACGCGATGAAGAGCCGGAATAATAGAGAGGACGACCGGCTGCCAGCTCGCTGTATACCAAATCATTCCAGCGGCTCTGCGGAGTGTAGTCCTTCCAGTATGTCTGTATATCGGATGCATAACCGAAATAGGACACAAGGGCATTCTTCACATTGACATCGTAAGCGCCTGACATATACGCAGAATATCGCATATTCACACCGGCACCGCAGTAACGCATCAGCCGGGCCACTGCAGCGCTCTGCTTGGCATTATACTTACCATCCTCGTATACATCCAGCATATCATCCCAGTCGAATGTGGAGCCGGTGAATACGATGCCTCCACTGTTGCCGACAGGCTTCAGCGGCCAGTTGTGCACCTTCATCAGCTGCGCCATGGCTGTAGCCACACACCCGGTGACCGAGCGCGCATGATAATCGCCGTCCATCGGGCAGTCATTGTTGTAAGGAGCGCCCT
>CAYSJG010000207.1:0-3350 GCA_964431295.1 uncultured Sangeribacter sp.
GTATTCCCCGCAGGCATACTCCAGGAACCTTTCTTCGATCCGGAGGCTTCGGATGCGGAAAACTATGGCGGCATAGGTGTGGTAATCGGCCACGAACTGACTCACGGATTTGACGACCAGGGATGCAACTTCGACGCTCAGGGCAATATGGTCAACTGGTGGACTCCTGAGGATGCCGAGGCATTCGCCGCTATGACACAGGGACTTGTAAAACAGTTTGACGAGGTAGAGGTTATGCCCGGACTTATGGCCAACGGACAGTACACACTCGGTGAAAATATCGCTGACCAGGGCGGACTGCGTGTCGCCATGACTGCCTTCCTTGACTCTCAGAAAAAGAAAGGTGTGGACATCAAGTCGGAAGAGGCTAAAATTGACGGCCTTGACCCCCTGCAGGTTTTCTATATGAACTACGCCAACCTTTGGGCACAGAATGTGCGCGATGAAGAGAAGCGCAGCCTCACCATCAGCGATGTGCATTCACTCGGTGAAAACCGCGTAAATGTGACCATCCGCAACCTCGCCCCATTCTTCGAAGCATTCGGCATTGTCGAGGGGGACAAGATGTATCGTCCAGAATCCGAACGCATCATCATCTGGTAAAAACACATACCTTAACAGCGCGCTCATTAAGAGCGCGTTCTAAGACCCAAATTATCCGGGAGGGTGTATCAAAATTATGATACGCCCTCTCTTCGTATCTGTTATCTTCAACATACGCATCAATTTTCTTCACAAGAATAATATTTTATAAAAAATTTAAAAAAATCACACCGGAATATTGTAGAAACTAAATTTTCATTTTATATTTGCGGCAGATTTATAGAATGCACTTTTTTGTTTTTCCATAATTTGCATAGACGATTAACTAATGCCTTCGACATTATCTATATACTTTGCAATGTCTGCAGAGGTTAGCAAAAAAGCCACTTCTGCAACATCGTATATACTTAACAACAGGCGGTTATTATTCAATATCGCTTTTGCGGTCTGTCTGATGATTTTTACTCAGACATTCCGTATTAACGCTCGTGAATTCAGCCCGGAGATGCGTGAGGACACTATCAGGCTTAACCTTGTGTTCCGCCAGTCCGCCACACGCATTGACCCGCATTATAGGGACAATCAGGCCAAGCTCGATACATTTCTCCACAAGGTAAGCGAGCTGCATGACGCTCCCGCCTGCTCCATCTCCTCAATTGACATCACTGCCTATGCATCACCGGAGGGTGCGCTTGACTATAATCGCAGCCTGTCACGCCAGAGGGCGCGAAATATCGCAGAGTTTCTTAAAGAGCGACTCCCGGATCTGCCGGATTCGCTATTCAGCATACACGCCGGCGACATCAACTGGCATGGACTCGAATCGCTTCTCAAGGGTTCTGAATTACAGCGGCGCGAAGATCTTCTCGCAATCATCCGCGATGTCCCCGAAGAGGAGATGAAAGACGGTGCTTTGGTGGAACAACGCCTCAACACTCTGAAAACTCTTGACAAAGGAGTTTCTTACCGCTATATATACCGCAATTACTTCCCTCTGCTGCGCAACGCGGAGTCTCAGATGGAGATTTCATACGCAAGGCCTATGATGCCGTTTATCGACGCACCGGCCGCCCCATGCAACATACTTGCAGTGCCTCACATCGTACCGCTCGCACTGCTTGACGACTCTCAAGAAGGTCACGCTGAAGCATGGGTGCGCCACGCATATATCAAGACAAATCTTCCGGCATGGCTTCTACTATGGACCAATATCGCCGCAGAAATAGACATCGCACCACATTGGTCGGCAAATGTAGCGGTTTACTATTCCGGATTCAATTATTTCAAGACAACACTTAAATTCCGCACACTGTCCGTCATGCCGGAGGGGAGATATTGGTTCAGGGCAAAAAACGACGGTTTCTTCATCGGCATACATCCCGGACTGGCATACTATAATATCGCTACCGAGGGCGAATACCGCTATCAGGACCATAACGGCAACACACCGGCCATCGGCGGAGGTGTCAGCGTAGGCTTCAGATTCGCGCTCCCCTCCAACCCCAAGTGGAAATTCGAGGCTTCCGTCGGCGCGGGTATCTATCATCTTGACTATGATATCTTCTACAATGGACACAACGGACTGCTCCACGACAGAAGAAAACGCACATTTTACGGCCTTGACAATGTAGCATTCTCCATCTGCTATACATTTGACATCGCCGGATCCAAAGCAAGGAAAGGAGGCCGGAGATGAAGATAATTTCAAGAGGCATACTTCTCTCTGTGATCGCGACATCACTCGCCGTCATGACGTCGTGCGTGCATGAGTTTCCCGAGATTTCACAGTCTGTGAAGGTCAACATCACCATACACCACGAACTCGACTGGACTGAATACGATTATCTGATCGACAGCAAAACCCGCTCCGGAGAAAACGAGCACACTCCGCGATACAATCTGTACGTGTATCAAAAAGGGAAGACGGACGCACCGGCTTACAGATTCTCATTCTACCACGATGACTCTTCGCTCGGGGACTTCACCACAACCATCTCACTGCCTCCCGGCAGCTGGGACATACACGCATGGCAGGATCATGAGCCCGCTGACGGAGCGCCCTATTATATTGTGGATGACCTTGCGGCAGTCACTTACTCCAAACCGTATACCGGCGACCTCGAACAGAGAGAGGCATTCGAAGGTAAGGTCACGGTGGAGGTACCTGAAAGCTACGCCGACAATGTGACGGTCAGCGGCACTCTCAACATGGCGCGCCCCATGGGCAGATACATATTCATCGCCACCGACTTCGAGAAATTTTACGATGAGACGCTTACCCGTGCCGATAAAAAGAAGGTAAGCTGGAAAGAGCTCTCCATCGGCAAAAAGGAGGAACTGCTGAAAGGATATTCCATCTTGGCACTTTATCCGTACTATATGCCCTCTACATACAATTATTTCCAGCAAAAGGTGACCGACTCCTCGACAGGAATGAAGTATGAGGCATCGCTCGTACCTCTGAGCGACCAAGAAGCCAAAGTAGCGTCCGACCATGTATTTATGAATCATCACGAATCGGGAGCGCAGGTACAGTTGGGACTCAGGACACCTGAGGGTAAGACTCTTCAGCTCACAGACATCATCACCGTGCCGATGCAACGCGGACAGACCACTTATGTCAGAGGCAATTTCCTTACCGCCGGTGTGGGTGGAGGACTTGATATAGACTTCGATTTCTCAGGAGACATCAATATTGAAATAAAATAATAACAAATAATATCAGACGTAATGAAACGATATCTTATCTACGGCGCACTTGCAGCCTTCGGCCTTATTTCTCTGGCCTCCTGCTCGAGCGAGGAAGA
>CAYSJG010000208.1:0-3349 GCA_964431295.1 uncultured Sangeribacter sp.
CCAGAGACTCCAATTTATGGCTTGTTTTATAGTCCTCCAGACAATTCAACCACACAGATTCGCATTTCCTGTCAAGGTCTTCTGCATCTCCTGACATATCTGAAAAGACACTTTCCAAGCCGGTCCCATCAATCAATTGATTCCATTTAGCCATATTGCTCTTGAGTTCAGTGATAGCCTCTTCAATGCGCTTATAATAATATTCCGTATCTGCCATACCAGTTTTTCTCATTTAGAAATCTTCTTAGCTTAAAGAATGGAGCATGAGTTTAGATTATTCAATAATTTCCATATCTCATCAAAGAACTTTTTTACGAAACACGAGCCAGCAAAATAATCCTCGTTAATGTTATCTATATATATAGGAGCAGTCGTTTTTAATGCTTTGCGATTCGATTCTTCTATTATCCAATTGCAGTTTACGAGTTGCATGTTTTGACTTTTCTCCTGAATAGCAGACATGACATTATCGGGTAAGTCATGTTCTTTATGTCCAATGCGACAATACCATTTCCCTCCGGCTGCCTCCCAGTCATACCAGAAATCTATATAATATCCAGTATTTTTATCTTCCATATTGGAATCCAGACATTTAGTCGAGGGCATAAAATTGATTACACAATAATTATGGTCCCATATCCAACTGTGAGGGATTTGTTTATGAAGATACTGAACACATAATTCTCTAGCTTTTGTTTTTGAAGCTTGTTTCTGTTCAAGAAGGATTATGCGCGTACGCTGATTTTTACCCTCCGACCACAGGTAGTATTTTTGCTTCATATATTCGAGATTATTACCCAATTCCTCAAAAATAGGATTGACACACTTATTTGCTTGATTATTTAATAAATATGATGCCACAATACCTGCATCTTTAGTTGAGTTTTTCCCATTCATAAATGAATCCCAATAAGTATCATCTCTGTTGTAACCCAACAGGCACCAGCGTTCCATCCAGTTGGGTCCTATATTATTACTACCCCCATCGTCATATACAGAAATGTCTCCGTATTCTAATAACTTCTTACGCAAATCGTCAGAATTGTTATAGTCATATATTCTCTTGATGAATAGATTCAAAAACTCTTCCGGAGTTAAAATGCCGTGCTGCATGATCTTGACTATGAAATCATGGTTACCACGGAAGAAACGGTTTAGATTCGAGTTGTTTATAATTCTCCAAAAGAAAGACTCCCACCTGCCTATATGATCGGGATGCGGTTTAATATGTTGCGAATCTTGCCAGTCAAGCAAATAGTATCCCCATCGTAAATCATCAACGCGCAATACGTATCTATCCGGAATATCCTCTTTTGAAATTTGAGCATGCATTCCTACTAGACGTATATCCTTTATGCTGTTTTCTGACATCCAACCTATTAAGTTGAGACATCTAATTACAGCTCGGTCAGGATTGCGTCGCAGAGTGTATTCTGATTTCAGATTTTTAAGATACATTGCGACTCGCAATGCGTTTATTTTGTCATTAATGGAGACTTTAAAAGAAACGATATAATACAACAAGCCTAAAAGTGTAATGTACTCTATAGTTTCGTCGCACCCCGAAAACCATAGATCTGTATTAAGATTCCACTTTTTATACTCTTCATCTTGTGACAATTCATATATACTTTCGACAGCAGATTCAATTTGTTGAAGCCAATCGAATGAAAAAGATTCATTCTCGGATATATATGTGAATATCCAGTCAGCTTGCTTAGCTTTCGCATAATCTTCTTTTTCTATTCGGATATAATCTTCGATTTCTTCAATGCGACTTTTGCTTTTTTCTATATTATGGGTTTTCTTTATCTTGGTATTTTGATGCTTGCACATATGTAAAATGGCGGCCCATTTCAGAGATTCGTAAAATCCGCGGTCGGCATTTTTGTCTGAATTAGGTTTTATTCGCCAAAAGAAATTTTGCCAATCTTCCCATTGCTTTCCTGCCTTCAATTTTTCAGGAGAGCGTCCCACAAGGATAGATTTTACTCGTTCCTGCACAGAAAGAGATTCTCCACGGCTGTTCATATACAAATAGAGTTTCTCTCCTTGCTCACTGATATTTGTGTCGAAATAATTAAACTCAATATAGTTTTCAATGTAGTCAATTAAGGATTCCAAATTATCGTATAAAGCCAAAGTGGGTACTATTACATTATAATAGTTCACATAGATTGACTGAGCAGTCACGTCCTTGTCGTATTCACTATAATATTTGCCACTTTCTTTAAATGTTTTTGAAGAATCATTCTTGTTCAATTCGAATTCAATGAAATCGACTAGGAAATCGTGTGCCACCTCTCGTACTTTATAATCTATCTTGGGAACACACGCAACGAAATATATCTTCCTGAATTGCTCGGGGTTTGCACGGCGGTATAAGGCCAACAGGGTAAGAAATATTGTCGTTATGCGTTGTTGCCCATCAATAAGATAAAACTGACTTGAAAGTGCTCTGTCATGATATGCATAAATAAAGCCGACCCTCGTGTTATATCTAAGCCGCATGTATTCTTCATTTAAAAAGTCACGTATATCAGACTCTATTTCATTACCATGGGAGTCATTTATTTGCAGCGACCGTTCTTCCTTCTGATTAAAATTATCAAGTATTGAAGTAAGCAACCCTTTGACATTTCTTTCACCCCAGACATAATCTCTTTGCAATTCGGGAATAATAATTTGTTCGATCTCCGGCGAGGTCAATAGTTGTGCAATGCTGTATCTTCCGGTTTTCATTTTATTCCTCCTTCCTTTAACAAATTCAAAATATCCTCATTCTCCTTTTCCATCCACTTAATATGAGCGTCAACATCTTGTTGACTCCATATAAATGTTTCTATGGAGAATGGCTTATCCGATGCTGGAGACACAAGAATTTTGTTGAAGACATCATAAGTGTGATTAGGAATAAAAGCTCCCTTCCCCTTCCTGTTTTGAATAATAAGTTTCTTTACCATAAAGGGATTGTTATTATTAGCACTATTGTATTCACGAGTCAGCAATGCCATGTTACCAAAAGAATGTTAATCCACATTAGAATCAAAAAGGAACTCCACCGCTTCAGAATCGATCTTTTCATTTGCTTCAATATTCTGGGCAACTAGCCTTAATCTGTCTTTTTCTTCATGCGTAAGATTGCTGTCACTCAATTTATTCTCTATTTCTTTTACTACATATAATATAGCATACTCCGGAATTGTAATAGAGCCTTTGGGGTTTTGTGGAGAGATATGTTCAAAACTCCATTTTGATTGCTCGTAGTCATAAAACCTAAATCTGAAAGTTTTCGATGACTTCATAGGGATGAAAAGTAAGCATTAACAGAAGTACACCTTGCAGGTGC
>CAYSJG010000209.1:0-3343 GCA_964431295.1 uncultured Sangeribacter sp.
AAATCGTTGATGAAGCGGCTCTCGAACTTGAATCCGGCGGTGTTCTTACAACAGAGTCGGGAGAAACCCTCACTGTTGGCATCGCGCCGCAAATAGAATGGCAACGTGACGTCATCATCAAGCAGTTCATCAGTTATGCCGTGGGCTGTATGATGGGGCGCTATCGTCTTGACCGTCCCGGTCTCGCCATAGCGCATCCCAATCCGAGTGCCGATGAATATGCTCCATACGTTGTGCCTCAGACCGGTGAACAATGGTGGATTGACGATGACGGCATTGTTCCGATGATGGGCGAGGACTCTCCATTCCACGACAATGCCGCCAACCGCTTCACAGAGTTTGTTCGCGTGGCTCTCGGCAACGAGTATCTCACCGAGAATATGAACTTTGTTCGCGATGCTCTCGGCAAGGATGTGGTCGATTATTTCCGTTCGGACTTCTACACCGATCACAAGAAGATGTATCAGAACCGACCGATCTACTGGATGTTCTCATCCAATCAAAAAGGTAAACGGGCGGCATTCCAGTGCCTTGTGTATATGCACCGCATGAACCGCTTCACTCCGGAACATATACGCACCAACTACCTGCTGCCGTACATCGACCACCTCGCCGCCCGCGAAGCGGAACTGAGCGCACGCAGTTCGCTCTCGGCTAAAGAGAACAAACTGCTCAAACAGCTCCGCAGCGACCTCGACGAATGCCGCGACTATCAGCTACGCCTTCACGAGTTCGCCGACCGCCAGATAGAAATAGATCTCGACGACGGAGTAGTAAAGAACTATGCCACCTTCGCCCCCGTCCTCGCCAAACTAAAGTAACGCTATGGCTCTGCAAGATAAGATATACGCATATTTTGACCGCAACCCTCGCCTTCATGTGTTGTTCGTGTTCGACAATGATGTGGCTCAGTCGTTCACTGCCGAACTTGAAGAAATAGAATGGCGTGACGGCTTCCGGCTGGTAGTTTTCGGCGGCCTTTCGTGGCTCGGCACTAAATATGCCATCGAGCACGATTGGAAAGATGAAAACATCATTCTCGTCTTCAATCGCCTCAGCCCGTCAGATCCAAGGAGCGCCGAGATATTTCCTTTGGCAGGTCTGCTGGCCGCCAATGCAGAATATCGCAGCGAAAGCTACGAACAGTTCATGCAGCACTACGGCATCCCCGACATCTTCGCTACACTTATTAAGGACCATGTCGATGAATTCGACCGCGAGAAATTTGCAAAAATTCTGCGGCCTTACTTCTCTGCTTCGGAGTTCACCGAAGACAGGGTAATGCGAGGTCTCGTGTCGGGATATATGGGTGAATCCAAGATGCTCTCCTGGGAAGAAATCATCTTGAAACTTATAAAGTGGGATGGCTTTCCCGATGAATACACCAAGAAAGCCGAAGCGTTCTACACTTCGCTAAGTCGCAATAGAGACGTACAATCTTACTTCAACAAGATAATCTCAGGCTATTTCGACTTGACTATTCAGCCCGTCAAGCCGACAAACCGCTGGAAAGAGTTTGCCGAAGCCATGAAGTATAACTCCATAGTTCAGCTTCTATCGCCAAATGCAACTGACAGTTACATTCGCCTCAAAGTCTTGGACTCGCTGCGCATCGAACGGCTCAATAAACTAATTGAGACCGCACGGCTTTTACCGCGTCAGCAGCGTGAGCTTTTCTATAAGGCGTTTGAAAAATTGTCGGCCGACATCAGAGAGGAAAGTCTGCTTGCCACATACGGGGTCGGAGCAGACTATTATGTGGTATCCCCGGCTATGGCAGATGCTATGGTTACAGCCATTGCAAATGATTATCTATCGTCGGACGCCGATAAAGCCATAAGTCTGATTACGTCGCTTCGCTCAAAAGTGGAGGAATCTTCGCCGGTTCACAAGGCTTTTGAATATGTACTGGCAGTAGCTTCTTTTTATGAGAAGCTGAACCGCATCGGCTCGGTTGTCTTCAATTCTCCCGACGAGTACATTGACCGATATATCGGAGATCTATATCTATTTGACCTATACTATCGTCAGTCGATTCAGAAATATCACGATGTCGACGATTCTCTCGGATGTTTCTCGGCTCTGGAAGCCTCGAAACATAATCTCGACCGCGAGTATGCCCGCATAGCCAACAAAATCAACACCGAATGGGTGCGGTGTCTCAAAGAGCGCGGCAACGGGTTTGCCGAGATTACACACGCTTTGCCGCAGCAGGATTTCTTCAAGTCGGTCTACGACTCGACGGTGAAACAGGCTATCATCATCTGCGATGCCTTCCGCTACGAGATAGCGAAAGAGCTTGTGGAGCGACTTGCCAAAGACGGCAAACGTTATACTGCCGAACTTTCGCCCGGTCTCGCCATGCTGCCGACCGAAACGAAATATTGCAAGTCGGCTTTGCTACCTCACGATTCTCTCGAATTTATGGATTTAACCCTCTCGGTAGACCATAAAATTCTCAACGATACACCATCTCGCGAGGCACATCTGGCCGATAAGATTCCGGAGGCACGGGTCGTTGACTTCGACACCGTGCTAAATGGCTCCAAGGAGTCGCTGCGCCCGATATTCACCGGTCTGCGACTTGCGGTGCTTTTCTATGATGCCGTTGACCATGAAGGGCACGGCAGCAATCCACGCCGCGTTGTCAATACCTGCTCCGAGGCGGTGGCCGACCTCGCCAAAGTGATTGCCAAGATTCATGATCATGGCAATGTGGCTCACATTTACCTTACCTCCGACCAAGGATTCATCTACAATGATATGATTTTCGAGGAGAAGGATAAGCTCGACGTTAACGATGAAGCGCTCGAAATGAAAAGCCGATACTTCATCACGCAGTCCGAGGCCAGTGTGCCCGGCATCGTCAAGTTCCCGCTCGACAATGTTTCGGATATGTCGGCCAATGCGCTCGTTGCCGTCCCCGAAGGAACCAACCGCATCAAAGTTCGCGGTGGCGACTACAACTTCGCTCATGGCGGTGCTTCTCTACAAGAGGTCATTATCCCTGTGCTTCATACTTATTCGCCCAAGGTCAACCGAAAGGTGCCCACAGGCGTAACGCTTCTCGGCAAGAACCACTCCGTTGTTTCAAGCCGCCTGAAAGTTCAGCTCTTTCAGGACGAAGCCGTATCGGAGAGCATCAAGGAGCGCACCGTGCGTTGTGCTATCTATCACGGTGAGACAGTTGTCTCCACCGAAAAGACAATTACATTGTCAAGCACCAACGCCGATAACGCCGCCGCCCGAATCTACGATGTTGACCTCACTCTGCTTAACACAGGCTCGGGTCTCTTGCAGCTCCGTGTCTATGATGTGTCTGACAATCTCAATCCTTTAATCA
>CAYSJG010000210.1:0-3332 GCA_964431295.1 uncultured Sangeribacter sp.
CGAGGACGGCATCTTCTGCCCCAAGAGCGTCAACCACGGCAAGATCATCAAGACCATCGACGAAAACGGCCGCAAGAGATACGACTTCCAGTTTATCAACAAGCGTGGCTACAAAACCACCATCGAGGGTCTGAGCGAGAAATTCAATCCCGAATTCTGGAACTACGCCAAGCTCATCTCGGGCGTGCTCCGCTACGGCATGCCGATCGACCAGGTACTCAAGCTTGTCGGAGGCCTCGAGCTTGACTCCACCAGCATCAACACCTGGAAAAACGGTGTGGAGCGGGCCTTGAAGAAATATATCCCCAACGGCATGGAGGCTCAAGGTCAGAAGTGTCCCAACTGCGGTGAGGAAAGCCTCGTATATCAGGAGGGATGTCTGATCTGCAAAAACTGCGGCACCTCACGCTGCGGATAAAACCCTGAAAAATCATTAATTCTTATACGCTGCTGTAATTATGAAGATAAGATTTCATATAAATTACCACACCAGCTGGGGTGAAGAGGTCCACATCTGCGGATCCGTCCCCAAGCTCGGCAACGGCGACCCCCTGCAGTCCAAAGCAATGAAGCTCATATCCCCCGACACATGGGAATATGAGGTCAGTCTTCCGGCCAACACCCGTGAGTTTGACTACTTCTTCATCGTAAAGGCGGAAAACCGCGCCTGGAGGTTTGAATGGGGCCGCCACCACCACTTTATCCCCGGCGACGGCATCTCCATCTACAACATCTTCGACTCTTGGCAGGATATGCCCTCCGACAAGCCGTACTATTCATCGGCATTTGTCGACGGTATGCTCGCCCGCCAGTATCGCGACCAGCCTCTCAAAGTGCAGCCCGGCACGATCTGTATGCGCGTATGGGCTCCGATGGTAGGTCCCGACGAGGTACTCGCAATCTGCGGCGAGGGACGCGCGCTCGGCAACTGGGATCCCGCGCAGGCTTTACGGTTCAATGACGCCACATATCCTCTATGGGTATGCAACATACCACTGGCTGATGTCAAGATACCGTTTGAATACAAATTTCTGATCCTCTCCAAGGACGGCAAGGAGGTCAGAGGCTGGGAAGAGACTTCCAACCGTATCTTCGGTATCGTGCCGACCGTACCCGACGAGCGTATCGTCATCGACGGCGTAAGATTTATCAGCCCCCGCAAGGACTGGAAAGGCGCCGGCACCGCCATACCCGTCTTCTCCATCCGCTCTGAGGAGGACTTCGGCGTGGGCGATTTCATGGACCTCAAGAAGATGGTGGACTGGTGTGAGAAGACCGGGCAGAAAGTGCTGCAGCTCCTCCCCGTCAACGATACCACGAAGTCGCGCACATGGGTGGACTCCTACCCTTACAGCGCCAATTCCACCTTTGCCCTTCATCCGATGTATCTGCGTCTCGAAGCCGTAGGCACACTCTCCGACGAGAGCCGCCGCGACCATTACCGCACACTCGGCCAGCATCTCAACGACCTCACCGAGATAGATTACGAGGCTGTCAACAAGGGTAAGGATGACTATCTGCATGAGATATTCACTCAGGACGGCGCCAAGACCGCACGCACCAAAGAATACAAGAAATTTGTAGAAGCCAACGACTATTGGCTGCGTCCTTACGCCGCATGGTGTGTGCTTCGCGATAAATACAACACCGCCGACAATTCTCTCTGGGGAGAATACTCCGCATATAGCGAGGAGGCCGTGGCCGCATTTATCACCGCCAACCGCAAAGCCATAGATTTCTACTACTTCGTACAGTATCATCTGGATCGTCAGTTGCGCGAGGTTCGCGATTACGCACACATGCACGGTGTGATACTCAAGGGGGACATACCTATCGGCGTGGGACGTGAAAGCGTGGACGCATGGCAGAAGACCCGACTCTTCAACATGGACTGCCAGGCCGGGGCACCACCGGATGACTTCTCCGTGCTCGGTCAAAACTGGGGATTCCCCACCTACAACTGGGAGGAGATGGCACGCGACGGCTTCGCATGGTGGAAGGACCGCTTCCGCAAGATGGCCGACTTCTTCGACGCCTACCGCATTGACCATATCCTCGGCTTCTTCCGTATATGGCAGATACCGATGGACGCCGTACACGGACTGCTGGGATACTTCAACCCCGCTCTCCCCTATTCTCCGGAGGAGCTGCGCAATAATTTCGACTTCTGGATCAATCCCGAGATACAGTGCAAGCCGCTGATACTCGAATGGATGCTCACAGACTTCTTCGGCGACACCGTGGATGAGGCGAAGAGCCTCTATCTGGAAAATATCGGCGAGGGACGCTACCGTCTGCGCGAGGGCTTCCGCACTCAGGCTGAGGTGGCACGCCACTTCAGCCATCTGGAGAAGACCGAGCGCAACGAACGGATGTACAACGGACTGCTCGGCCTCATCGATGACGTGCTCTTCATCGAAGACCCGTATCAGAAGGGACATTATCATCCCAGAATCTCCGCACAGTTCACATATCAGTTCCGCAATCTCACTGACTACGAGAAGTGGTGCTTCAACCGTCTGTACAATGACTTCTTCTATCACCGCCACGACGAGTTCTGGCGCGGCAAGGCCATGTGGAAACTGCCTCCTCTGCTGGATTCGACCGGCATGCTTGCCTGTGGTGAAGATCTCGGCATGATACCGGACTGCGTACCGCAGGTGATGCACGCTCTTGAGATACTCTCGCTCGAGATCCAGCGTATGCCTAAGGATCCGAAGACTGAATTCGGCGACACCTGGCGCTATCCCTACTTCTCAGTCTGCACCACCTCCACCCATGACATGCCCGGCATCCGCGCATGGTGGGAGAGCGACCCGGCACAGAGTCAGCGCTTCTTCAACAATGTGCTGCACGAGTTTGGACAGGCCCCCTTCTTTGCCGAGCCGTGGCTCTGCGAGAAGATACTCTGGCTACACCTCGCCAGCCCCTCGATGCTCTGCATCATCCCGCTGCAGGACTGGCTCAGCGCCGACGGCGCCCTGCGCCGCGAAAACCCGCAGGAGGAGCAGATCAACATGCCCGCCAATCCCAAGCATTACTGGCGCTACCGCATGCATCTGACCGTAGAGAATCTTCTCGGTCAGGAGGAGTTCAACCGCGCTCTCCGCGACAAAATCCTCCACTCCGGACGATAAGACCCCTTCAGATAAGAGCGAACAATCAATAGGCTGTGTCATTATGACACAGCCTATTCCTTATACTATCTCAGAACGTGTTCCTTAGAGTACGTTCATTAAATTTAGTTCATGATTTTTTGCGTCTTGCTGCCTTGGCAAAGGATATAGAAGCCCTTATCTGCCTTTTGCACACGGCGCCCGTCGAGAGTGTAG
>CAYSJG010000211.1:0-3313 GCA_964431295.1 uncultured Sangeribacter sp.
GGATAAAAACGAGGTGTATCTCGTGGCTTGCAAGTCCAACGGTCTGGCGTATGAGGAGCCGGTAGTGCCGGCGCCCGGCGATTACGCTCTCCAGCTTGGTGACAAACTGTTTCAGGGTAAGTTGAAGGGCTACTCCGACAAAGAAGTGCAGTATGGCAGCGCGCAGTTCCGCTATGACTATACAGTAGGCGGCGGCTCGGGCGTATGCGATGTAGTGGAGGCTCCTGCCACAGACTTCACCGTATACAACCTTCAGGGTGTGCGTGTGGCTAAAGCAGTCTCCGCTGAGGCAGTCAACGCTCTTCCCAAAGGTCTCTATATCGTCAACGGCAAGAAGATGATGATCAAATAAGACATAATCTCGGATATATAGCATATATATATTCAATGTACGAGAAGATCGATTTTATAAACGCGGAGCTCCGTCACGAGACGGAGCTCCGTTTGCGCAAGGTGCTGGCCGCCATGAGAAGGCAGGAGGTCAGCGGTGCGCTGCTATTGGCTGACAACGCCGATATTTATTATCTGGCGGGGCGATTTTATCGCGGATATGTATATCTGGACAGTGTGGAGAATCCTGACGGCTCGCTGCGCTGCCTCTACTTTGTGGTGCGCCCGGATAGTTTCAAGCCGGCGCCCGATGTGGTGATGATCCGCAAGCCGGAGAATATCCCCGGGGAGCTGGAGCGGCTCGGTCTGCCGTTGCCGTCGGCAATCGGACTGGAGCAGGACTCTCTGTCGTATGCCGAGGTGACAAGGCTGGCTGCGGTGTTCAGGGGTGTGGATGTGTACAACGCCTCCGGTATACTGCGTGAGGCGCGTATGACCAAGACGCCTTACGAGCAGAAGTTGATGCGCGAGGATGGCCTGCATCAGGTGGCGGTCTACAGCCGCGTGCCGCGTCTCTATAAGCGCGACATGACAGATCTGGAACTGCAGGTGGAGATAGAGCGTGAGCTGCGGCTTGAGGGAAATCTCGGATGCTCTCGTGTGGCCGGCAGACTCATGGAGATAAATATGGGGTCGGTGGTGAGCGGTGACAATGCCGATGTGCCGTCGCCCTATGAATTTGCCATGGGTGGCGCCGGACAGGACGAGTCGCTTCCCGGTGGCGCGGATGGCGTGACTGTCAAGACCGGCACCACCGTAATGGTGGATATGAACGGTAATTTCAACGGATATCAGACCGATCTGACGAGAGTATGGAGGGTCGGGGAGATATCTCCGCTGGCGCAAAAGGCTCATGAATGTTCGCGCAGTATATTGCGTGCCCTCGAGAAGATGGCTGTGCCGGGTGTGGAGATACGTCTCCTCTATGAGAAAGCTATGGAGATAGCCAGTGGGGAGGGGTTGGAGCATTACTTCATGGGACATCGGCAGCAGTCCGGATTTATAGGCCACGGAGTGGGCATAGAGCTCAACGAGCAGCCGGCAATCGCTCCGCGCAGCCGAGAGACAGTCCGTGAATGCATGACGCTGGCAATCGAGCCGAAGTTTGTCATACCCGGTGTCGGCGCCGTAGGGGTGGAGAATACTTATATCGTCAAGCCGGACGGACTTGAGAATATCACTCCGGCTCCGGAGGAGATCGGAGAATTAATCTGAATATGAATTTTGCAGAGAGACTGGAGAATCCGGTATTCCGGCTGATAGGGCGCACCGCCGACAGGATGGGGCGCGAAGTGTATGTGGTGGGAGGTTTTGTAAGAGACCTGATGTTGGGGCGACCCTGCTCCGATCTGGACTTCGTCACCGTGGGGAGCGGCATAGAGCTGGCGCAGGAAGTGGCAGAGGCCCTCAAGATACCCGGACATAAACCGGGACATCTTGCCGTCTACGCTACCTACGGCACGGCGCAGATACGTCACCGTGGTCTCGAGCTCGAGTTTGTCGGGGCGAGAAAGGAGTCATATCATCGAGAGAGCCGCAATCCGATAGTGGAGGACGGTACGCTTGATGACGATCAGAAGCGTCGCGACTTTACTGTCAATGCCATGGCCATCTGTCTGAATGCCGGCAGATATGGAGAACTGGTGGATCCTTTCGACGGAGTGGCTGATCTGGAGGCTAAGGTGATACGCACACCTCTCGATCCGGACATAACCTTCTCTGACGATCCTCTGCGCATGCTGCGTGCGATACGTTTTGCAGCTACGCTCGGTTTCCGCATCGACAAGGAGACATTCGAGGCCGTCAGGCGCAATGCGCCGCGTCTTGAGATTATTACCAAGGAGCGCATCAATGATGAGCTCGGCAAGATGATCCGAGCCCGTGTCCCCTCCGTTGGATTCAAGCTCCTCGACATGGCCGGACTTCTGGAGATGATCATGCCGGAGCTTTGTCTGCTCAAGGGTGTGGAGACCAAGGAGGGCCGCGGTCATAAGGATAATTTCCTGCACACGCTGCAGGTGCTTGATAATGTGGCCGAAAAGAGCGATGACGAGTGGCTCCGCTGGGCCGCGCTGCTGCATGATATCGCCAAGCCGGCGGTGAAGCGTTACGACCCTAAGCTCGGCTGGACATTCCATAATCATAACTTCATCGGCGAGAAGATGATCCCGCGGATATTCCGTCGCATGAAGATGCCGATGAACGAGAAGATGAAATTTGTAGCCAAGATAGTGGGTCTGCACATGCGTCCTCAGTCAGTCGGCGAGGAGGGGGTCAGCGACAGCGGGGTGAGAAGGCTTATTGCTGAAGCCGGCAATGATCTGGAGGCATTGATGACGCTGTGTGAGGCGGACATCACCTCCAAGAATCCGCAGAAGGTGCGCCGTCAGCTCGAGGGCTTTGCGGCACTGCGCAAGCGCATGGAGGAGATCAACGCCGCGGATGATTACCGCAACTGGAAAAATCCGGTCAACGGCAACGAAATCATGGAAGCCTTCGGTATAGGAGGCTGTCCGCTTGTGGCCACGCTCAAGGAGGCGGTGAAAGAGGCGATCCTCGAAGGGGAAGTGGCCAACAATCATGATGCGGCCTGGCAATACGTACTCGCCAAAGCCAAGGAGATGGAGGCAGAGATACTCGCCGCCGGCGGCCATCCCGCATAGCGCGCGCTCCAGGCCCCTGCGACCCCTGAATTTTCAGGAATGCGCTCTAATAAATTACGAAATATGGCGTGACATTTGCATAAGTATAAGTAAATTGCTATCTTTGCGTGCTAAAACGCCTGTAATCCGCGCCCGGAAGTTTCGCTCCGGAAAGCGCCGTGGCATATATGGGCGTGCGCAACTAATTTGTAATCAATAACAACAGCAACAGCTATACCTAAGAAATGGAAACAATAGAGAACATCAGAAGCAAATCAGTG
>CAYSJG010000212.1:0-308 GCA_964431295.1 uncultured Sangeribacter sp.
ATGGCTTTATAGTGAATGGAGTAGTCTTCCCTATGAGATAAAAAGTCAATTGACGCATCCTTAGACCCCTGCATTAACATTTTTTGTGGGATGGGGTCTTAAATTACAAACGGGGTTATAAAATAGCCGAGGCTATTGAAGCGGCGGCATCCTCGCCGGTCCTTGTAAAGCATCTGGCGGAGGCCTTAGGCTATAGATCCTTAGACCGCGACTCCTACGGCAAAATCTTCTGACCGCCCCCCCCCCCCCCCGCCCCCGCCCCGGGCTGGGGTGGACCCGCGGGTGCCCCGGGGTGTCGGGGGGGGCGT
>CAYSJG010000212.1:318-2605 GCA_964431295.1 uncultured Sangeribacter sp.
CTTCTGACCCGCCCCCGCCCCCGCTTCCCCCTCCCCTTACTGGGATGCACCCTCTCTTGCACGTCTCTGACGGGGTGTGCTTTTTCAGATAAAAGTGTGATTATTAGAAAAAATGTTAACGAAAGCATATTTAAGGAAATTTTTCATTATCTTTACATCCCGATATGTCACGAGACAGTCATGGGATAATCTTGTAAAGTGATAAAAATTTTACTAAAGTATAAATATGAAGAAATATCTTCTTTGCATCCCGTTGGGTGCCGCCCTTTTAATGGCCGGCGGCTGTTCTAAAAAGCTCGCCGACTTCCAGAGCGATTTTTTCTCAACTTCTCCTACTCCTCTGGAGACAGTGGGTCAGAATGTGCCGGCAACAATATCCGGTCAGATTCCGGCCAAGTTTATGCGCAAGAATGCCCGTGTGACCACGACTCCCGTGCTTCAATGGCAGGCGGCCAACGGCACTTCAGGCGAAGTATCGGCTCAGCCCGTGCTGCTGCAGGGTGAGGATGTGCGTGACAACGGTCAGGCCGTGTCTTATGCCAACGGCGGCGCAGTGATGATTCCGTTTAATGTGGAGTATCAGCCCGAGATGGCTAATTCGGATTTGTATCTCGAATTTGCTGTGGATCAGAATGGCAAGAAGTATACTCTTCCCCGTGTGAAAGTGGGTCGCGGCGTAGTCGCCACCTCCACGCTCGCCTCGGCCGCCACTGTGCATCCCGCTGTGGCCAAGGACAATTTCCAGAAAGTGATTTCCGAAAAATACAGTGCTGACATCCACTTCTTGATCAATCAGGCCAATGTGCGTGCTTCAGAGACATCCAAGGCTGACTATATCGACCTCAACAAGCGTCTGCAGCAGGCCAATCAGGCTCCCAATCAGGAGATTGCCGGAGTGACTATCAATTCCTACGCATCTCCGGAGGGTGCTCTTGACTTCAATACGCAGCTTGCCGAGAAGCGTGAGCAGAACACGCAGAGCTATGTGGAAGGTCAGCTGAAGAAAGACAAAATCACAGAATTCGGTGAGCTCACCTCATCCTTTACTCCCGAGGACTGGGAGGGCTTCCAGAAGCTTGTGGAGAAGAGCAATATCCAGGACAAAGAGCTTATCCTCAGCGTGCTCTCGATGTATAAGGACCCCGAGCAGCGCGAGCGTGAGATCAGAAATCTCTCCTCTGTATTCAATGAGCTTGCCGACCAGATTCTTCCCCAGTTGCGTTATTCCCGCGTGATGGCTACCATCAATGTGATAGGCAAGAGCGATCAGGAGCTTATCAATCTCTTCAATACAGATCCTCAGAAGCTGACGGAAGATGAGATACTCTATGTGGCCACTCTTACCGATGACAACACCCGCAAGATGGAGATATATTCCAAAGCCGCCGAGCTGCATCCGGATGATTATCGCGCTTTCAACAACCTCGGTATGACTCAGTATGTGGCAGGTGACTATAAGAATGCGTCTGCCAATTTCGACAAGGCGGCCCGCATGAATCCTTCCTCCAAAGAGGTGGAGATGAACAAGGGTCTCGTCTCACTTCTTGACAAGAAATATGACAAAGCCAATGAGCAGATAGGTGCCGCCGCCGGTGTGCCTGAGACCGCAGATGCTCTCGGTGTATATTATCTGTCGCAGGGTGAAGTGGCCAAGGCCAATGTGGCCTTCGGCGACACCAAGACCAACAATGCCGCTCTGGCGCAGCTTCTGGCCAAGGACTATGCCGCAGCCAAGTCCACGCTTGCAGCTATTCCGAATCCCGACGCCACGACATATTATCTGACCGCCATCCTCGGTGCGCGCACCAACAATGAGAACATGGTGATGTCCAATCTGCGTCAGGCCGTGAAGCTCGACCGCTCCATGCTGAAGCGTGCGCAGTCCGACCTCGAATTTGCCGATTACAATCTCTCATATCTCTAATATCCCGGCAAGATATGCCGGCGAGATATTACTTGTAAGAGATAACTCCAAGTCTCCGGCTGAATAATTATAATCAGGGGATGCATCCGCCCGGGTGCGTCCCCTGATCTTTTTGGTGGTAAATCAATATTTTATTATTTTTGCAGTATAATTCAGGCCGTAGGCATCTTATGTCTCGGCAAGGCTATATAATAAATTCTTAACATCATCCAAATGATTAAAAAATTCTTGACAGGTATAGCTGTCGTATTCGCTTGTGCGTCCTCTTTCAGCGGTATGGCGCAGGGAGTGGACAGCGAGGGATATCCCGTATTTTATTTGCGAGGCGCAGAGCTTGGCAGCAATTGGGATACATACGACCAA
>CAYSJG010000212.1:2615-3305 GCA_964431295.1 uncultured Sangeribacter sp.
GCTTTGTCCGTGAGGGTGAGCATTAGAGCATCTCATTGGATAAACTTAACGGTAAATTCAAAATCTCCAACAGCGACTGGACCCGCAATTACGGTGCCTCCGGCGGCTCCGAGCTCTCCATCTCTTCGAGCGTAGTGGTCTATGCACATGCTGACGGACCGGACTTCGTGGCCGGAAATCTCGAGAATATCACCATATCCTTTGACTATGTGACTCCCGGAAGCGATCATCCTTCCGATCTCAACATTACATTCCAGATCGGTGATGCCCCTGTGACTGTCCCCGGCCTCTCGGGCACTCTTCCCGTGCTCTATATCAATGTGTATAATGAGGATGGCAGTCTGAATAATGAAATCACGGATTACAATCTCAATCACAAGGAATACTTTGCGGGTAAATACTGGTTTGACATCAACGGCTGCGAATGGGCTGAGAAGGCGGGTTATAAAAGCATAGGCAGCCAGGCAGAGCCTCTTGATCTGGAGATTAAAGGTCGTGGCAACTGGACATTGAAAGGCTTTTCCAAGAAGCCCTTCAAGCTGAAGCTGGGCAGCAAGCAGTCGCTCCTTGGACTCAGCAAGAGCAAGCACTATGCCATCCTCGCCCATGCCGATGACAGCTACGGCTTCCTGCGCAATTACACCGGTTTCAATCTCGGACGCCGTATGGGTCTCCCCTGGACCCCCTCGC
>CAYSJG010000213.1:0-3282 GCA_964431295.1 uncultured Sangeribacter sp.
AGTTCTTTAAGTATTTGATTAAACTTAAGACCCCATCCCACAAAAAATGTTAACGCAGGGGTCTTAGTGGCAAATATACATATTTTCATATAAAATACAAAATTGTGTCTGGACTTGAGCAAAGATTGAGCCAAGATAGATCGATTTGCTTGAGGCCGGGGCAATTGGGGCGACATATTATACGTTAATAGTTGGTAGGCATTTGTCAAAAAAACAGGAAAATTGAAAATTTATACGATATGAGTACAGGAAATAGCGGCAAACGTGCGCAATTCGGTTCGCGCCTGGGTGTGATAGCGGCCACAGTTGGTTCGGCGGTAGGCTTGGGAAATATATGGCGCTTTCCTTATGAGGCCGGCACCAATGGCGGCGCAGCATTTCTGATATGCTATATATTTTGTGTGTTTCTTGTGGGTGTGCCCGCGATATGCGCGGAGTTCAGCATGGGACGCAGCAGCCGCAAGGGTCTGCCGGGTGCGTACCGTCTGCCGGGAGTGCGCCACGGCGGCTGGGATATAGTCGGCTATTTCGGTATCCTGTGCGCCTTGATGATTCTCGCCTTCTATGCAGTGGTGGCCGGTTGGACACTTGAATATACCGTGGATTCAGTGGCCGGAGTGTTTCAGAGCTCTCCTGTGAATTCGATGCACGGGCGCTTCGAGAGTTTTGTCTCCGGCTGGCGGGCAGTCGGCTGGGCGGTAGTTTTCTTGATTATCAATGCTTTAGTGATGCTCGGGGGTGTCAAGAAGGGGATTGAGCGTGTGAGCAATATCCTTATGCCGATGCTTTTTGTTATCCTGATAATCTTTTGCGTCAACTCCCTGCTGATGCCCGGTGCCGGCGAGGGCCTTAAATTTCTATTCCATCCCGACTTTAGCAAGATCACTCCATCGGTGATGCTGAGCGCGCTGGGTCAGGCCTTCTTCTCCATGTCGCTGGGTATGGGATGTATGGTGACCTATTCAAGTTACTTCTCAGACAGCACACCTCTGGTGAAGACATCGCTGCATATAGCGGTACTTGACACCCTTGTAGCCGTCCTTGCCGGCGTACTGATATTTCCGGCAGTATTCAGTTTCGGGATGTCGCCGGCAGAAGGGCCTACACTCGTGTTTGAAGTGCTTCCGTCAATCTTCCATTCCATGGATGGCGGCAGGATATGGAGCGCCCTCTTCTTTATCCTTCTTGCGCTGGCTTCTCTGACCTCCATAATATCGGTGAGCGAGATAGTGGTGGCATTTCTTACCGATGAGCTTAAGATGTCGCGGCGTATGGCTACTCTGGCCGTTACAGCGTACGGCATAGTAGCCGCCGGCCTGTGTTCTCTATCGTTCGGGCCGTTGAAGTCTCTCAACCTGTTTAATATCTTCGATTACTGCTCAAGCAATATCCTGATGACCCTCGGCGGCATGGCGGCCTGCATTTTTGCCGGCTGGAAGATGGGCAAGAGCCGACTTGCAGAGCAGCTATCGGATCGGAAACTGCCGTTGTGGTGTTATCGTGCGGTAGTATTCTGCATGAGATATGTAGCTCCCGCAGGTATTCTGGCAGTCTTCATCGCCGGGCTGATACCTGCATAGTCAGGTCAGACAGATGGCGGTGACCAGTCTGTCTGTAATTCCCGGGGAGCGTCGCCATGAGGGATATGATCCGGATTGGCATGTGCAGATGCCGCATCCGGATATTCTCTCCGGCGATAGGCCGCATCTCCGCATGATGAGAGTATTGGCGGCGATGAGATCGAGATGCGGACGTCCCGTGCCGCGGCGTATTACGCTGAGTCCGAGTCCCGCCTCTTCAAATCTGTCGGCCAGTTCGGGGCTGACCTCATAGCAGTCTCCGCAGATTGCCGGTCCGAAAGCTGCGAATATCAGCGAAGGATCCGCGCCGGAGTCTGTCATCTTTTTTATGGCATTGGCAGCGATGCCTGCAATCGTGCCGCGCCATCCGGCATGTACGGCTGCGACCGCCTTTATGTCCGGTGCATGAAGAAGTATAGGCACACAATCGGCAGTGCGCACTCCCACGGCTATCCCTTTCATCTGAGTCACGAGAGCATCCGTATCATTGAATTGAGCGTTGCCGGACAGAGAATCGCTGTCGGTGATTACCGCCACATTGGCAGTATGTGTCTGCACAGGCATCACCAGTCTGCTGACATTCTCCGGAAGAGTGATCTTCTTATCATCGGGGCATACAAAGCCAAGTGCTCCGGTGTCGATTTCCAACTCCAGATATCCTTTATTGTTTGTAATCATACCCAAAGATAATTCAAACCATGAAAAGTGAGAAAATATTCGTGTGAATATTTGTGTGAATATTTGGCGGAGGCGGGAATTTTTACGAATTTTGCGGCAATATGAATAAGATAGTGATGGTGACGGGTGCCACCAGCGGCATAGGCCGCGCCTGCGCCCGGAAGTTTCTGGAGGCCGGTTACCGCGTGATAGTGACAGGTCGCCGCAGTGAGATGCTTGAAGCGTTTTCCGCTCCCTACGGCGACTCTTGCCTTACACTCTGTTTCGATGTGCGCGACCGCGCGGAGGCCGCCTCTGCAGTGGCTTCGCTTCCCGATGGCTGGAAAGATGTGGATATCCTGGTCAACAACGCCGGTCTTGCGTTAGGTCTCGAGCCCGAATACGAAGGGGATTTCACTGACTGGGAGACGATGATAGACACAAATATCAAAGGTCTTCTGACGATGACCCGACTGATAGTGCCCTGTATGGTGGCGCGCGACCGCGGTCATGTCATCAATATCGGTTCGGTGGCGGGAGACGCCGCGTATGCCGGCGGCAGCGTATACTGCGCCACCAAGGCGGCTGTAAAGAGCATCACAGACGGTCTGCGCATAGATGTGGCCAATACCGCGATGCGTGTCACTCTGCTGAAGCCCGGACTTGTGGAGACCAATTTCAGCAATGTCCGCTTTCATGGCGACAAGGACCGTGCCGACAATGTATATCGCGGCATAGTGCCTCTGACAGGCGATGACATAGCGGCAGCGGCCCTGTATGCCGCCGAAGCTCCCGAGCATGTGCAGATAGCCGAGATGCTGATACTCGCCACTCATCAGGCCAACGGCAGTACAATTGTCAGAAAACAGGTGTAATTCTAAATTTTGCATTCCTCAGCTCCACTTCTGATTTTTCAATTTTTCCATTTATAATATAATCCCCCTTGAAGCAAGTAAGCTTCAAGGGGGATTCGATTATGACAACAGGGTTGTCCTCCGGTGCGGCTCTGGCTATAAAAAGGCGAAGCCGCGCAGACAAAATGCAC
>CAYSJG010000214.1:0-3251 GCA_964431295.1 uncultured Sangeribacter sp.
TCCCTATCTCTTCTCCAACTCTGTAGCGCCCATGATCGTAGGCGCCAGCCTGGAGATGTTCCGCATCCTCGACGAGAGCAACGAGCTCCACGACCGTCTTATGGAGAATGTAGCCTACTTCCGCGACCGCATGCTGGAGGCCGGCTTCGACATCAAGCCCACTCAGAGCGCCATCTGCGCCGTGATGCTCTATGATGCCAAGCTCTCTCAGGAATTTGCCGCCGAGATGCAGAAAGAGGGTATCTATGTCACCGGTTTCTATTACCCCGTAGTGCCCAAGGGTCAGGCGCGTATCCGTGTGCAGCTCAGCGCCGGACACAAGCGCGAGCATCTTGACCGTGCCATCGCCGCCTTCATAAAGGTCGGCAAGAAGCTCGGTGTCATCCACGACTGATCTTCTCAGCAGTTTCGGTAACACGCTCTGACATACAAAGAGCCGCCTCCGGGATCACCCTCAGGCGGCTCTTCGACTCCAAAATTGCCAGAACATCTCTCATTTTTTGTGGGATGGGGTCTAAACCCCCGGATTCTCCAAGATCTTCTATTCATTTTTTTTCGTAATAAATTTAGACAGTTTCTTAAACTTTTTTGCTATTTTTGAAGCATGAAAGTAAGCAGACATACAGGCGGACGCATATTTGCCGCCACCATGATACTCACTGCCTGCGCAAGCCTCTATACAGGCTGCGGCAACGCCAAGCGCGAACAGATAGCCAAGCAACGGGAGGACTGGGCGCTCTCACTGCAGGATACGCTCAAGAATCTTCAGACCTCGCGCACAAACGACTCTATCGCGCTTGAAGAGGCCAGAGAGAAAGTAAGCCGCGAAATCGAGCAATTCACCTTTGTGGAGAATCCACGCGAAGTGGAGGGATATTATATCTACACCCCCTTCAGGAGCTCCTATCCGCTGAAATCGACAGGTCTCTGTGCAAGAGTGCTTAAAAACGAAGGTCTCGAACTCGTGGCCGCGGGCAAGAGCCGATTCAGCGCTATCCGCGCCACCGCCGGGGACGCCACCGCCGAGACCGAAGTGGTGCCTGCAGACCAGGCTCTCAATTATACAGTCGCCGGACTCACTACCGTGGCTTTCACCGGCGCCAAAGCAGACTCACTGGCTATGCTCATAGCATCGGCGGAAGGCACTCCGGTGAAGATTGAATACCTCAACCCCTCCGTGACCGCCACATATACCCTTACGCCGCAGCAATGCGAAGAGATTGCCGCGACATGGAGCCTCTACCACAACCGATGCCGCACACATCTACTTGAGAAATCGATCGCCAACACCGCCCGCAAAATCGAGGCCACACGCATCACGATAGCCCGCATGGCTGATGAAGATAAAATGAAGAAATAGATCACGCCGACAAGAAAATCGACTGATAATCCAATTAATACCCAAAATAAAAATCACGCATATTCTATGAACCTCACAGAACTTGACCTTCAGCTCCTTAAAGAGAAAGGGATAAGCGAAGAGACGCTTGCCGCGCAACTGGAAAGTTTCCGCAAAGGATTTCCATATCTGAAAATAGAGAAGGCAGCGACTCCGGGCGACGGCATCACAATAGTGACCGACAAAATCCGCGACCATGCCGCCGAGATATGGGACAAATATCTGACCTCCGGCAAAAAAGTGATGAAGATGGTCCCCGCCTCCGGCGCGGCTTCGCGTATGTTTAAGAATCTCTTCGCCTTCGCCAACGGCAAAGCGGAGAAGCCGGACACCCCCTTCATGCAGCAATTCTTCGACGAGATAGAGACCTTCGCCTTCTTTGCAGAGCTCAATAAAGAGGTGCTCCGCATCTTCGGCAAGTCCGTGGACTCCATGATGCAGGAGAAGCGTTATCGCGAAGTCGTGAAGACTCTGCTCGAAAATCCCGGCATGCGCTACGGCTCGCTTCCCAAGGCGCTTCTGAGCTTCCACAAGGTCATGGGCGGTGTACGCACGCCGCTCGAGGAGCATCTCTCGGAGGCCGCTCAATATGCAGCCGGCAATGACGGCATCGCCCGCATACACTTCACCGTCTCGGAGGAACATATCAAACCCGCCGAGGAGAAAATCGAAGAATGCCGCGCATATATGGAACATCAATACGGCGTGCGCTTCGATATCTCCATGAGCACTCAGAAGCCCTCCACCGACACTGTGGCCGCTACTATGGACAACGAGCCCTACCGCGAACAGGGACACCTCTTCTTCCGGCCCGGCGGACACGGCTCGCTGATAGAAAACCTCAACGATATCGACGCCGATGTAGTCTTCATCAAAAACATCGACAATGTGGTGCCCGACTCCCGCCGCGACAGCACCATACTCTATAAGAAAGTGATCGGAGGCATACTCGTGGCCACGCGCATCACCATCGACAGATACTGCGAAGAGCTTGCCAAAGGCACTCCCTCCGAGGAGAAGCTCAAGGAGATGCTCGACTTCCTGCACCGCACTCTCTGCATCACCGGCGACAAGACTGACTCTATGACTCCGGAGCAGACGGCAGAATATATCTTCGCCAAGCTCAACCGTCCCCTGCGCGTATGCGGCATGGTGCGCAACGAAGGGGAGCCCGGCGGCGGACCTTTCCTCTGCTACAACCCGGACGATACCGTGTCGCCGCAGATCCTCGAGTCCACCCAGCTCGACCCCGCCGACCCCCGCAGCATGAAGATACTCAAAGAGTCCACACACTTCAATCCCGTGGATCTCGTATGCTCCATAAAGAATTACAAAGGGGAGAAATTCAATCTTCCCGACTATGTCGATCCGGCAACAGGATTTATCTCCGAGAAGAGCCGCGAAGGGGTGGAAATCAAAGCCCTCGAGCGACCCGGACTCTGGAACGGCGCCATGGCCGACTGGAACACCATACTCGTGGAGGTACCGGCCGACACATTCAATCCGGTAAAGACCGTCAACGACCTGCTCCGCGAAGCTCACCGCAGCTGACCGGGCGCTCGACAAATAAATCGATAATTTCCCCGATTGTATCAAGATTTTATGATACAATTGGGGAAATTTCGTAAATTTGTAGCATATTTCATAACTATGCCCGTACGATTCACCAAACATACCCTCCTTCTGATACTTATCTTCGCCTGCGGAGCTCTGCCCTGGGGAGACGCGACACTGTATGCCGCGCCCGCAGGCCAGCGGGACTTGTCCGGGGGAGGCAAAGGTAAAACGGGAGCCTACAAGAAGCTGTCATCAAGCCCCAAGGACACGACCACCCGCAAGCCCGGCTCGGCAT
>CAYSJG010000215.1:0-3249 GCA_964431295.1 uncultured Sangeribacter sp.
GCGAAGCCGCAGCCTCTCTCAGCAAGCATATCGCCGACTCCGTGCGCGCCATATATCCCAATATCGGAGTCATCGTGATGGGTGACCTCAACGATGATCCCTCCGACAAGAGCTGCTCCGTGGCTCTCGGCGCCGTGCGCAATCCCGGTGATATACAGCCCGGCGGATTCTACAATCCCTTCTGGAAACTTCTCGATGACGGTATAGGCTCTTACATATATCGCGGCAACTGGGACCTCTTCGACCAGATTATCATCAATCAGAATCTGCTCGACGGCAAGTGTGGCGTGAAATTCCATAATGCCAAAGTGCTGAATTTCCCCTTCCTTCTCCAGCAGGACGGACAGTATAAGGGCTATCCCCACCGTACTTTCAGCGGAGGCGCCTGGGCCGGGGGATTCTCCGACCATCTCCCCACCGAAATATTCCTGATGAAGGAGATACCCTCCAAGAGATAATTACGATTAAAATTTTCAATACAACAGATATGCGACTGACATTAACACTTTTGCTCGCGACTGCGATAGCCGGCGCGGCAGCCGCTCCTACAGGCCTCAAGGGACGCCTTGTCGACGCGGTTACCGGACAGCCCGTGGCGGATGCGGACATTCTGCTCAGAGACCAGGAAATATCCGTGACCTCGGGCAGTGATGGATATTTTCAGATTACTAACGCCGCTCCGGGCTCGGATGTCCTCGAAATCATGGCTTTCGGTTTCGATGACAAATATGTGGATGTGGAGATAATCCGCGACCTCGTGAAGAATATCGGCTCCGTCAAGCTCTCTGTGTCAGGATATACCGGCT
Organism: uncultured Sangeribacter sp.; assembly: GCA_964431295.1. Lineage (GTDB taxonomy): Bacteria > Bacteroidota > Bacteroidia > Bacteroidales > Muribaculaceae > Lepagella. The sequence continues at coordinate 807 of CAYSJG010000215.1, forward strand.
CGGACGCCAATTCCGACTCCTTTATCTTCGATGAGGAGCAGATAGCCGACGATGAGTCCGCACAGCAGAGCGTAGGCACCATACAGGGCGCCACCGACGATATCTTCTATCAGGCGGCCAGCTATCAGTACAGCGTGATGCGCTATCGTATGCGCGGCCTCAACAATACCTGGCAGCAGGGATACATCAACGGCGTGAATTACAACGACGCCATGCGCGGAGTATTCAACTATTCCGGCCTCGGCGGCATGACCTCGAGCGCCTTCCGCAACAAGACCACCGACATAGGTCTGGCATCGTCAAGCTACGGCTTCGGCGGAGTGGGCGGAGCTCAGAATTTCACCACCTACGCCTCGCAGTATGCCCCCGGATTCCGCGGAAATCTCTCCTACACCAATTCCAACTACATGCTCCGCGCAATGCTCCAGTATTCCACCGGCCTCAACAAGCACGGATGGGCTTTCTCGGCAAGCATCATCGGCAGATACGCACCAGAGGGTGTCATCGCCGGCACATACTATAACTCCATCGGATACGCGCTCTCGCTGCAGAAAGTCTTCAACGACAAGCACAGCCTCAACCTCTCCACATGGGGCGCACCCACAGAGCGCGCCGGCAACAATGCCGCCACACAGGAGGCCTACGATCTGGCCGGCAGCAATCTCTATAATCCCGACTGGGGTTATCTCAACGGCAAGAAGCATTCCGACAGAGTGTATAAGACATTCGATCCGTCGGTGATGCTCAACTGGATCTGGACTCCCAGAGAGGGCACTTCGCTCAATACCGCCGCAGCATTCCGCTACAACATGTATCAGCGCTCAAGCTTCGACTGGTATCAGGCCAACGACCCGCGTCCCAACTATTACAAGAATCTTCCCTCATACTATAAGCCCACCGCCAAGTATGACCCGGACGATCCCACAAGCGATGCTTCGCTCGAATATCTCGCGCAGCAGGCCCAGTATGAGTATATGGTCGATCTCTGGCAAAACGACGAGAGCGTGCGCCAGATAGACTGGGACGGCATATATCAGACCAACCTCCGCAACAATATCTACTACGACCGCGACCCCTCGCTGACAGGACAGAGCTCCTATGTCATCAAGGATGAGCATCAGGACCAGATGTCGTTTACTCTCAGCTCATACCTCAACCACCGCATCTCGGATATCCTCACGCTTCAGGGAGGATTGAGCTATGCCTACACCGACGCGCGCTATTATCAGACTATGGCCGACCTGCTTGGCGGTACATTCTGGCGTGATGTCGACAACTTCTCCGAGCGCGACTTCGCCGGCGACCCCGACAAGCTGCAGAATGACCTCCGCAACCCCAACCGCAAGGTCTACGAGGGAGATGTCTACGGATATGACTACAACATACACGTCAACCGCGCGCGCCTCTGGGCGCAGAATGAATGGAACACCGCTCACTGGAATGTGAATTACGCCGCAGAATTCCTCTACACCAACTTCGTGCGCAAAGGCAATATGCAGAACGGCCGCGCTCCCCAGAACTCCTACGGCACCGGACGTTACCATAATTTCTACAACGGCGCCATAAAGGCGGGAGCTACCTATAAAATCAACGGACGCCACTACATCACGGCCCACGCCGGATTCGGCAACCGCGCTCCCATCATCAGCAACGCCTACGTCAACGCACGTATAAAGGACACTCCCGTAGGATATCTCAAGTCTGAGAGATTCCTCAGCGGTGACATCAGCTATACCTGGAACTACGACCGCTTCCGCGGCTCTGTCACCGGATACTGGAATGAGTTCTGGAACGGCATGACGCAGAGATATTTCTACGACTATGACCTCGCCACCATGATGTCATACACCCTCACGCGTATGCATACACGCCACATGGGTGTGGAGATCGGCATGCAGGTGAAAATCATCGACGGCCTCACCGCCTCCGCCACCGCCGCCATCAGCAACTTCACTTATCAGAATGATCCTATCGGCATTCGCTCGGCGCAGAACGGCGCCATGGAGGATGTCATCCGACGCACTTATCTCAAGAACTATCACGTCGGAGGCACACCTCAGAATGCATACGGACTCGCGCTCAACTACGCCGCGCCTCACCAGTGGTTTTTCGAGCTCAACGGCAATTTCTTCCACAACGGCTATGTAGACCTCGCTCCCACACGACATGAGGAGCTTCCGGGACTCTGGAAATTCTGCACCTCTGTGGAGGAATATAAGGAGCGTCAGGCAGAGTTTGCCTATCAGGACAAGCTCAAAAATGCCTTCGTCATGAATCTCTCCATCGGCAAGCTCATATATACCAAGTTCGGCTCGCTCAACTTCAACCTCAGCGTCAACAATCTGCTCAACAACCGCAATATCCAGACCGGAGGCTTCCAGGAGTCCAAGCTTGACTATACCAACTATAGCCTGACGAAATTCCCCAACAGATACTATTACGC
>CAYSJG010000216.1:0-1570 GCA_964431295.1 uncultured Sangeribacter sp.
AGCGATGAGATGATGCCTTTGCGACTTAGATATTTTATTCTTAGCTGTTCAACCTCTTCAGCAGTAGTAGCCTTCAGTGAGGATATCTCTGCGCGGAGGTCTTTGATTTTGTCAAGCATATTTCTGTTGTTGTACAAATCAGCTACAAATTTAGCAATATTTTTTGAATAATTTACAACAATCATGGGATTTTATGAGTTTGTAGAAGTGAAAGCGTGTTATTGACATATATTTACATATAATACATTTTTTCTTGAGATATGAAAAAAATTGGATGGATGAAGAGAGTCAACGGCTGGATGCCGGCTCTGTGGGTGGCGGTCGGATTACTGCTGCTCGGATTGTGTATCAAGGCCGGATTCGGCTCTATTAGTTCCAACGCCCGTGTGGTCAGTGTCAGAGGATTGTCGGAGAGGGATGTGATGGCCAACAAGGTGACCTGGCCTATCGTCAGCAAGCATACCGGCGATGATCTTCCGGCCATCTATCAGAGGATCGAGGCCAACAATAAGGCTATCATCGCCTTTCTGAAAAGCAACGGTGTCAAGGATGAGGAGATCGCCGTCAATCCTCCCCAAGTGGTGGATATGGAGGCGGACAGGTACAACAGTATGCCGGCGCCTTATCATTATAATGTCACCACTGTGATAGTCGTCACATCAGAGCGGGTGGAGGCTGTCAACAAGCTCATTAAGCGGCAGACCGAACTGCTCCGAGAGGGGATAGCCATCGTAGCCGGCGACTATAATTATCAGACGCTCTACGAATACACCGGACTTAATTCGATAAAGCCCGAGATGATAGCCGAGGCTACACAAAACGCTCGTGAGGCCGCCTGGAAATTCGCTGAAGATTCGCGGAGCCGTCTCGGCAAAATCAAGACCGCAAGCCAGGGACAGTTTTCCATCGAGGACCGAGACCAATACACCCCCTATATAAAGCACGTAAGAGTAGTCACCACAATCGACTATTTCCTCAAAGACTGAGAAAACTCTAAGAGAGTGTTTTAAGTCGCTGTGGGTTTGTAACCCACAGCTTCCGCAGCCCACCAGAGGCCACAAAGAGACGAGAAGAGCTTGAGGGTTGCAAACCCTCAAGCTCTTAGTTCTTTACCTGCCGACTATTGTTCATATCGAGAAAAACATTATCTTTGCATTGCGTAAAAATACGCAATATACTGCGTAAAATGTAAAGCTATGTATAAACGTTCTGAATATAAGACTATTAAATCTCGTCTTGAAGAGCCACGCCGCTTTATTCAGGTTATTGTCGGACCTCGTCAGATAGGGAAATCAACGGTTGTGAAGCAAGTGCTCAAAGACATTGAGGCTCCATATCTTTTCTATTCCGCAGATGATGTGCCCGCATCTAACCGGGCGTGGATTGCAGATTGTTGGGAAGCCGCAAGGAGCATAAAAGATATCAAAAAGTATTCTGAGTTCATCCTTGTCATCGATGAGATTCAGAAAATTGCGAATTGGAGCGAAATAGTCAAGAAAGAATGGGATTCCGACACATTTAACGATTGCGACATAAAGGTCTTACTGCTTGGAAGCAGCCGAGTGTTGTT
>CAYSJG010000216.1:1670-3228 GCA_964431295.1 uncultured Sangeribacter sp.
CATTTAACGATTGCGACATAAAGGTCTTACTGCTTGGAAGCAGCCGAGTGTTGTTAGAGAAGGGACTGTCGGAGTCTCTTGCCGGGAGGTTTGAGGAAATCCGTATGAGCCATTGGAGTTATAAGGAAATGAGAGATGCGTTCAACCTTTCGCTGTCAGAATATATGTATTATGGCGCATATCCGGGAGCAGTATCTCTTATTGGTGATTATGAACGGTTTCAACAATACATCCAGTCGGCTGTCATTGATTCGACTATTAATAAAGATATCTTAATGGATACCCCCGTTGGCAAGCCGGCTTTATTAAGACAAACTTTTGAATTGGGCGCCGCATATTCAGGGGAATTGCTTTCGCTCAATAAAATGCTTGGCACACTTCAGGACGCAGGAAATACATCGACACTGGTCTCGTATCTGAATCTTCTTAATGACAGCGGACTCCTGTGCGGATTGCAGAAATTCAGCATTGACATGGCAAGGCGCAAAGCGAGCATACCTAAATTGCAGGTGTACAACAATGCGCTGAAACTCGCATATCTCAACACCTCGTTTGAAAACGCTTTGACCGACAGGCATCTGTGGGGGAGAATTTTTGAGTCGGGCATTGGTTCTTACCTCCTTAATCAGGCATTCAAGCATCGTTTTGATGTATTCTATTGGAGGAACCGCAATATGGAGGTGGACTATATATTGAAAAGGGGAAATTCTGTCGTTGCAATCGAAGTAAAAAGCAATTCTGAACAAAGGACAGAGGGGCTGGAGGTGTTCAGACATAGTTTTTCTCCCAAAGCAGCGTTCATTGTCGGGGACGGTGGAATACCACCCGAAGAATTCATGACAATGGATATAAATTCTCTATTTTAAGGTAACTATTCAGTGTGTCCGAATAGTTACCTAAGAGCGCGCTCATAAAATGCCGGAGGCTGTGTCATGCGACACAGCCTCCGGTGTTTCTATATGTGTGCAGTGTCGTTACTGCCTGTCAGATGGTCTTCTCCACATCCCACACAAATGCGCGCAGTCCGAGGAGAGGACGGTTGTCGTCAAGATTTTTCAGTCGGCTCAGCAGGAGCTCTACACGGTCATCAGGCACAAAGGTGATCAATGCCGAGGCAAGCGACGGCCATGCGTGAGTGCCGTAGTGCGGCTCGCCGCTCTTGGAGCCGCGGCCCTGGACGTTGCCGAAGGCTGTGAAGCCCCGGCAACTTGTCTTGTCCAGTATCTCGATGATGGACTCGTGGTGAGCCTGATCGTATGATATGAATACTGCTTTCATAAGTATATTGGCTATTGGCTATTTACTGTTGTCTGTATCCTTCTCAAGAAGTCTGACATTTTTCTTACGCAGTTTTCTGCGAGTGTTTTTCACGCCACGGCCTGCGAATACGCAGTAGAGCACGGGCACGAAGAGCAGTGTCAGGATAGTGGAGAAGGTAAGGCCGCCGATGACGGCTGTGCCCATAGGACGCCACATCTCCGCGCCCTGACCTGAGCCGACAGCCATAGGCACCATGCCCAGGATAGTGGTCAGTGTGGTCATCACCACCGGACGCAGA
>CAYSJG010000217.1:0-3226 GCA_964431295.1 uncultured Sangeribacter sp.
GCGGGCGCTTTTCGTCACCTCTCCAGTAAGCTCCGGCGAGGGAGAGCACCTTTGCGGCCTTGATGGGCGCTGTGGTGGGTATGTGAGGTCCGCGGCAGAGGTCGGCGAAGCTGCCTTGTGTATAAGTGGTGATATGTCCGTCCTCGAGCTCGGAGATGAGTTCGCATTTATACGTTTCCCCTCTGTCGCCAAACATTTTGAGCGCGTCGGCTTTGGAGATGTCGCTGCGGATGATGTTTTCTTTGCGGGCGGCGAGCTCCATCATTTTCTTCTCGATGGCGGGGAAATCCTCATCGGTGATTTTGTGTTCGCCCGGGTCGATGTCATAGTAGAACCCGTTTTCGATGGCGGGTCCGATGCCGAATTTCACTCCGGGATAGAGTTCCTGAAGTGCTTCGGCGAGAAGATGTGCCGAAGAGTGCCAGAAGGCGTGTTTGCCTTCCGGGTCGTCCCATTTGAAGAGCTTGAGCTGGGCGTCTTCGTCAACCGGTCGCGTAAGGTCCCAGTCCTGTCCGTTGACAGTGGCGGCGAGTACATCGGCGGCGAGTCGCGGACTGATGCTTTCAGCTACTTGAAGCGGTGTGATGCCGGCTTCAAACTCGCGTACGCTGCCATCGGGGAATGTTATGTTGATCATATTATTGTCAAAATTTTTACAAAATTAATATTTTTTCTGCGTATGTGCAAAGATACGGCACCTTAATTTTCTATTATTTCATGCGTTTAAGCAGATTGTATGAGGGGATGACCCCGAGTTCGCCGGCTTTGCTGAGGTCGGCGAATGCTGCGTTGCGGTTGCCGCTGTGCATATAGCAGAGTCCGCGGTTGTAGTAAGCGGCTCCGAGGGAGGGGTCCAGTCTTATAGCCTCAGCGAATGCCTGCATAGCAGATGTATAGTCACCGAGATTGTACAGTATGACTCCCTTATTGAACCAGGCGAAGACCAGTCGGGGATTGATGCGTAGCGCCTCATCGAGGTCGGCGATGGCTTCTCTCTGCCTTTCAAGGCGTGAATACACGTAAGAGCGTCCCAGAAGTGCGGTGGAGAAATTGTCGTTGGCCTCGATTGCCCGGGTGAAGTCTCTGAGTGCTTCCTCGTAGTTTTTGAGCATGGTGCGGAGCACACCTCTGGCGAGGAAGTCGACGGGGCGCGGATTCGGTTGGGCGAGTCTGGCGGTGTAAGCCTGCTCTTTATCAAACATGCGCTGCATCTCCGTCTCCTGTGAGGGTGAGGGGGAACCGGCCACGAGATATAGCCTCTCTGCAAGGTAGTGACGCTGGTTGATGTCGTCAAGTTCGCGGAAATAGTTGGAGAGACTGCGCAGGGATATTTGCGGAGGTATGAATGATAGCGCGTATTCCGGCTCCGGGGTCACAGTCGTGGATCGGTCCTGGACGCGTCCTTTGATTTTGTCATTGAATGCCATTGGCTGCTCCACCTCTCCGGCGGAAGTGGTGACGAGTCGGTTGAATCGAGCCATTACCTCCTCTTCGGTGAGATTCTCCTGCTCGTCGGAGCTGTAGGTCTTGCCGGCCTCGATTTTAGGTCGGTCTAGCGGATTTTTCTCCGGTGAAGCTATGTAATTTTTGACGAGGTTTTCTGCCTTTCTCATATTATCGCCGACGGCGGTGAGATTTCCGAGGCGTCGCTGCGTCTCTGCGATGGCATAATATACAGGGTAGAATCGCGGATAACGGTCGGCGATGCTGTTGAAGTCTTTGAGTGCGAGAGAATTTTTGTCAAGTTCGAGATATACGAGTCCGCGGTTGTAGCGTGCGTGGAAGTTTTGTGGATTGATGGAGAGGACGTGAGTGAAGTCTTTGGCGGCATTGTCGAGTTCCTTGACCTGAAATCTCAGCAGTGCGCGGTTGAAGAGCGCGAGTTCATTGTCAGGGTCGATCTGCAGCGCGTAGTTGTAGTCGGCCATAGCTCCGAAGAAGTCTTCGTTGTTGTATCTGAGGTATGCCCTGTTGATATAAAGGTCCGGTATGTCGGGTTGTATTTTGACAGCCTCGTCGATATCCTGAAGAGCCTCTGTCCACTGCTGTCGGTCGGCATTGATGGAAGCTCTGAGTAGATAAGCGTTGAGTATGGACTGTGAAAGTCTCAGAGTGGTGTCGATGTCGGCGAGCGCGGCGGTGGTGTCATTGCGGAGCAGATTGAGTCTTGCCCTGGCGCACCAGGCGTCTTCAAAAGCGGGGTTGGCCCTCAGGAGGGTGTTGAAAGTGGAGTCGGCGGCGTCAAATCGCCTGAGCGAAGTCTGTGCGACAGCCTTATAGAAGAGGAAGTATTTATCGGTGGGATTATATTCGAGTCCTTTGTCGTAGTCAATAATCGCGAGGGAGTCCCGTCCGAGATTCTGGAGTGCGAATCCTCGTACCTTATATGCCTCTGACTTATATTTGTTGCGGTTGAGCGCGAGAGTTTCGTCGGCCACGGCGCCTTCCAAGTCGTCGAGGGAGAGTTATGCGAGTCCTCTGTAGAAATATGGGTCGGCGAGATATGGTTTTCCTTTGATGGCCTGGTTGAAGTATTGTATGGCGAGCAGATAATCCTCCATGGAGAGGACATTGCGTCCGATGTTCATGACCTGCTCTGCATTGATCTGTGCAGTGGCATTGCCGGGCCAAAGTGAGAACAGTGTGATGAGAGGTATGATCAATATGCGGAGAGTACACCGCGAATGTATGCGGCGGTGTACGGCAGTCGGCGGAAGTATGTGGCGATATGGTCTTATGGTCATTGTGTGTAGCCTTGCGAAAGACGGTGCGGTCTGTCGGTTGTGGGGGTATAATAAGGCAAATTTAGTCAAAATTTGCGTAAAAAGTGTTATATTTGGAGCGACAAAAGAATTTTGTGATAAAAAGAGCCTGCGATATGACCGGTTGCGGCAAAGCTGCACAGGTATGTAATCTGAAAAAGGCCGGAATCCGAACAGAAAATGCAAATAAGCGATATATCAAAAGGTAAGATCTCACTGGCAGCCTCGCTCTCTTCGCGCAAGATACGGGTGAAGGAGGGTCTGTTTGTGGCCGAGGGGCGCAAGTGTGTCAATGATACGATAGATCATTTCGAGCCGGAATATGTGGCGGCTCTCCCCTCTTGGCTCGAGTCAAACAGTGGTTTGGCAGAGCGATACGCAGGTCGGGTATACCGAGCTTCTGAGCATGATCTCAAGAAGATGAGCAGTCTGTCGACGCCTCCGGAGGTAATAGCGGTCTACCG
>CAYSJG010000218.1:0-3169 GCA_964431295.1 uncultured Sangeribacter sp.
ACGACCTCGTCGGGGCTGGGGATGATGCCTCCGAGTCTTCCGAAGTGTTCTACGGGGAGACTGTCGTGTACGGCGAGTCTTACATCCTCGATCATCTGTCCGGCGTTGAGCTCTACGACGAGTACGCCTTTCTTGCCCTGTGCGGCCTTATGGACAGCCTCAGTGGGGAAGGGCCAGAGAGTGATGGGGCGTATGATGCCGACCTTGATGCCTTTCTCAGCGGCGAGTTCTTTGGCCTTGGTGCAGATACGGGCGATGGAGCCGAATGCCACGATGAGATAGTCAGCGCCTTCGACATCGATTTCTTCCCAACGGGTTTCATTTTTCTCAATCTCGCGATATCTTGCCTGCAGCTCATGGTTGATGACTTCCATGCGTGCGCTTTCGAGCTCCAGGGACGTGATGACATTGCGTTTGCGTCCGCCTTTTCTGCCGTCGGCGGCCCAGGGGCATTGCTGTCTGATCTGCTCCTCGGTGCGTCTCGGGCGCTGTTCGGGGAGTACGACCTTCTCCATCATCTGTCCGACGATACCGTCGGCGAGGATCATGGCGGGGTTGCGGTATTTGAATGCGAGGTCAAATCCGAGTCCGACGAAGTCTACCATTTCCTGTACGGTGGATGGAGCGAGTACGATGAGATGATAGTCACCGTGTCCGCCGCCCTTGGTGGCCTGGAAGTAGTCGGCCTGCGAGGGCTGTATGGTGCCGAGTCCGGGTCCTCCGCGCATTACGTTGAGCACGAGCGCCGGCAGTGATGCGGCGGCGATGTATGAGATACCTTCCTGCTTGAGGCTGACGCCGGGGCTGGATGATGAAGTCATGACGGCTTTGCCGGATGATGCGCCTCCATATACCATATTGATGGCGGCGACCTCTGATTCTGCTTGCAGTACAGTCATGCCGGTAGTCTCCCAGGGCATGAGCTCTTCGAGTGTTTCAAGCACTTCTGACTGAGGGGTGATGGGGTATCCGAAGTATCCGTCGCAGCCGTATCTGATGGCGGCGTGAGCGATGGCCTCGTTGCCCTTCATGAGTCTTACCTCTTCTTTCATATCTTGAATGTTGTTATTTCCGATTAGATAAATTAAGCACTGTGAGCGTGAAGTCAGTCATCGACTTTCACTCGATATACTTCGATACAAGCGTCGGGACAAACCCAGGCGCAGGAACAGCATCCGGTGCATTTCTCAGGATTGGCCATATAGGCGAAGTGATAACCGCGGTCGTTCACCTCGTTGGGCTGAAGTGCCAACGTGCCGGTGGGACAGGCCACAACACATAGCTCGCAACCCTTGCAACGCGCTTCGTTGACAGTGATTGCTCCTCTTACTTTTGCCATTGTGTGAGTATTATGTTATTGTTATTATGAATGTTAGATTCAGGCATCGTGGTGATGACTTATGTTTTCATGGTGAGCGGAGCAGGGATGTGTGGATTCTCTTCGTCCGCCCAGTTACAAAATTACATTATTTCGCTGTGTATTGGATGTCCGTAATATATGTTTTACAGCAGAAAAGATGTTATACAACCTGAGAATGCTGTAATCATCTGCAATTTGTCATCTGTCCGGATTATCCTGATGATTTGTCAGCATGTCGGCGAGTGTCTCCATCCCTTTGGTGGCCGGCTCTTTGATGACGGTGACGTGTGGTGCGAATCCGGATATGTCAGCAGGATGCGGGTCTATATAATATATCGGTGTGCCCGGGCGGACGCAATTGATGAGTCCGGCGGCTGGATATACGGCGAGCGATGTGCCGATGACGACAAAGATGTCTGCCCGGCTGACGAGCTGCATAGCCTTCTCTATATTGGGCACCGGCTCCTGGAAGAATACGATGTGCGGGCGCATGAGGTCACCGCGTTTTCCTCTGGTGGCCGGGGTGGTCTCGAGATGTTCGATGTCGAGTGTCTCGATATAGTCCGGGTCGTTGACAGAGCGGATCTTCATCAGTTCTCCATGGAGATGGAGCACGTGTGAGGAGCCTGCGCGCTCGTGGAGGTCGTCGACATTCTGCGTGATGATGTATACCTCAAAATCCTTCTCCAGCTGAGCGAGCATCTTGTGTGCCGCATTGGGAAGTGCGTCGAGCAGAGCGCGGCGTCTCTCGTTGTAGAATCTATGTACGAGCTCCGGATTTCTGCGAAACCCGTCGGCGGAGGCCACATCCATCACCGGGTACTGTTCCCATAATCCTCCGGCGTCTCTGAATGTGGAGATGCCACTTTCCGCGGAGACACCGGCTCCTGTGGATACTACTAATACAGGTTTGCTCATAATTTAGTTATAGAGAGTTCTTATGATTTTCAAATTTAGTGAAATTTAATGATTTTGTATCATAAATTCAGAAATATTTGATTATTTTTGCGATGTAGTCAAGAGGAGATGTAAGTCAGGGAAAGTCTGTGAGACTGTCTCGGTGTGTCCGTGACTCCGAAACTTATTGTCCTTTATGGCGTTGATAATATATATAATAGCCTAAATCTTATATATATCATAAATATTCACTATTATGAAGAAAATTTTCCTATCCATGCTGGCACTTCTCGGAGTGTCCGGTATCGCATCGGCTGCTGATACAGGTTCAGCGGGTGCTCCCCTCAGTGTGTCTGATTTTCTTGCACAGGGTACTCCTGCAGAGGCAGTGGCCGACACATACGTGCAGGGTTATATCGTAGGCTGGATTGACGGCATGACGCTGAAGACCGGTTGCAAGTTTACCTTGCCTGCCACCTCAGCCACCAATCTGCTTCTGGCCGGTTCAAGCTCTGAGACAGATTATAACTATTGCATCCCGGTGCAGCTGCCGAGCGGAAGCGTGCGGAATGCCCTTAATCTTCTTGATCATCCCGAGAACTTCGGCCACGAGGTAGTGCTTTGCGGCAGCCATGAGAAGTATTTCGGTGCCAATGGCCTGAAGGGCATAACCAAATATGAGTGGGTAGGTGACGCTCCCGTGCAGGAGACTCCCTCCTACGGTCCGGAAGTGACCGGTACCGCCGAGAATCCTCTGGACGTAGAGGCATTCAAGGCTGCCGCCTCCGCCGGCACATCGATCCCCAATACTTATCTTAAGGCCTTCATCGTGGGCTATGTCCCCGGTAAGTCTCTGGATGAGGCAGTAGTAGGAAGCGCTACCGGCGAGGATGTAAGCGAGACCAATATCCT
>CAYSJG010000219.1:0-3149 GCA_964431295.1 uncultured Sangeribacter sp.
TCAAAAACCATCTGGTAAGCCGCGACAAAATGCTCTTCATCTTTGACAGCGTGGGCCTGGCGATGTTTGTAGTGATAGGGATCGACAAGACTCTGGCGATAGACCTCCCCATGTGGGTAGCTCTCATCATGGGATGCATCACCGGAGCATTCGGCGGTGTGCTTCGCGATATACTTATCAATGAGGAGCCCCTCATATTCCGTAAGGATATATATGCCACTGCCTGCCTTGCCGGAGGAGGCATATACTGGTTGCTGCAGTTGTTCGGACTGCCGCAGTATATAAGTCAGTTGAGCTGTGCGCTCTCTATCATATTGATACGCTTCCTTGCTCTCAAATACAATCTGTCGCTCCCGGCTCTCAACGACTGTGCCGCTCCTCAGAAGAAGAAGGGGTGAGAGGGAGTTTGTTATACCAGATCTATCGCTATTGCGGACCAGCGCGCGTCTTCCTGGCGCAGAGCTACGATGCGTACCGGCGTCCCTTCAGGCACCCCTTCCAGATAACGCGCCCCTACATAGACGCCGTCTATCTTGGTGTAGGCGCGACCGTTGCGGTCAGTGCGCAACTGCACGACTCCGCTGACCACTTTCAGCCAGTCTTCCCCTTCCGGAATCTCCTGAAGAGGGACTATCCGTATAATTTTCCCTTCGCTCACCTGTATGCTTGCCGGCGAGCCGTCGGGAAGATAGACTTTTATGCCGAATCTCCAGGGATTTCTCAGCCATATCTTTGCATCGCGGGTGCGGAAACACCAGGTGGAGATCTTACGACCGGGATGGGTGCGGTCGTCAATCTCTCCGTCGGTCACTTTGACAGCTGTCTGCTCCGGCAGTGACTTATATACCATCTCTTCGGCAAAGTGAGCATACTCAAGATAGAGATCGCGATTGTCCACGCTCGGATCCACATCGCGGACGTTTTCGTAAAGTCTGTAATATTCGCCCCTGGGACGCCAGCCGTTGTCGCGATATGTAGCTGCATATCGGTCCAACTCATATTTGGCGGCCGACTCAAGTCCCCGCTCTGACAGGAGAGAGGCCAAGGAGAGACGGATGTTGACGAGATCTTTCTCCTCGCGGCCCAGCAGCAGAGCTTTGGCCAGAAGGCCTATGCGGAGCTCAGGCTCGCTTACCAGCTCAGCCATCCGGCTCCAGAGATGGAACTTGGCGGGAGACCGATGTATGAGACGTTTGTGATACTCCAGGGCATCTTCGGCATCCTCCTGTGACATCTGATCTGCCGCTTTGTCACACGGCAGGTGCTGACCGACAGGACTGGCAGTTGCGTTTGCTTCGGAGAGCTTTCCATCTTTGTGGATGGTGGTGGTATGTGACTTCATGGTGTGAAACTATTAGTTAACGGAATTCAAGCCATACCGGACAGAATGATTAATAGATTTGAGTGTGAAGTCGGAAGCCGGTGATTGTGAGGCTTAGACGCATCAGAATGCGGCGCTAAAGTTACTGATTATTTTTGAAATAAATGCAAAGAAACAAATGAATATTTACAATTTGAAGAAATATAATGCGTTTATGATACAGAGCCCTCTCTCTATATATAAGATTTAGCCCCATTCCCACAATATAGAATAGATACAGATGAAGAAAAGCACTCGAATTATAGGCGCGCGTTTTCAGCGTCCTGATGCTTACGGCAGCATTTCCATGCCTGTGTATAACTCAGTGGCATATGAATTTTCGGATGCCGATACGATGGCCGACGCCTTCTGCGGCCGCAGTGACCTCCCGGATTATTCACGCGTCACCAATCCTACGGTGATATTCTTCGAGAAGCAGATACGCGACATCACCGGCGCCACGGCGGTGACGGCGTTAAATTCGGGGATGGCCGCCATCAGCGGCATAATAATGGCCACAGCTCAGGCCGGCACGAATATTGTCACTTCGCGTCATCTCTTTGGCAACACCTATTTGCTGCTCAATCATACGCTCAGCCGCTTCGGTGTGCAGACGACACAGTGCGATCTTACAGACCTGAATGATGTGGAAAGCAAGTGGCCCGACAATGCCTGCTGCATATATCTTGAGTCCGTCACCAATCCGCAGCTTGAGATAGCCGATATCAGAGAGCTCGCCAAGTACGCACACAAGCGGGGAGTGCCACTGATAGTGGACACTACGGTCATACCCTTCACGCTTAATGACACAAAATCGCTGGGAGTGGACTTCGAGATTGTCTCCTCCACCAAGTATGTCAGCGGTGGCGCCACATGCCTCGGCGGGCTCATCATCGACTATGGCAATTTCCCCGAGATCACCAAGCGTGTAAAGAGCGACATCCTCTTCAATCTCGGAGCATACATGACCCCTCAGGCGGCGTATATGCAACTGCTCGGACTCGAGAGTCTCGAAGTGCGCTATGCCCGCGAAGAAGCCTCCGCCATCTATCTCGCCACTCAGCTGCAGAAGCTGCCGCAGGTGAAGCGGGTCAACTATCCGGGGCTACCTGACAATCCGTGGCATGCGCTTGCCGACGAACTATATCACGGCTACGGAGCGCTCCTCACCATAGAGCTTGCTGACGAAGAGGCGTGCCGGCAGTTTATCAACAGACTGCGCCTCATCCGTCGCGCTACCAATCTCTTTGACAACAAGACCCTGGCCATACATCCCTATTCCACCATCTATGGCACCATGACAGAGGATGAGCGTCGTGACATGGACATTTACCCGAATCTCATAAGACTCTCGATAGGGCTCGAAGATCCTGAAGATCTTCTCGATGACATCCGCCAAGCCCTCTGATCCCTCCTCCGCGATTGACGCTTAGATCCTTAGAGCGCGTTCCTTCAAATTTCGGAGCCGTAGGAGTCGCAGCTTTGGGCGTATTTTGCCCCTTGCTTTCAGCCACAACACATACCCGCACAGCTACTCAATCAAAGTGCCCGGCGAAAATATTTCTAAACTTTGGACCGGCAAAACTTTCGGTGTATCAATGGCTGTTGATGCAAACGGAAATGTTGTGTCCGCTAGCCTCTCGGACTTTGATTTTGGCCTGAATTTCGTATTCTGATTGAACCAAATTGAAGAAATCTGCGACCCCTGCGTTAACATTTTTTGTGGGATGGGGTCTTAGAGAACTTTCCCAACGAAACAGACTATCGCAATCCCAACATAGCCGAGATA
>CAYSJG010000220.1:0-3147 GCA_964431295.1 uncultured Sangeribacter sp.
CACGAGTCCGAAGAAAATGAAGACGGCGATCTCTCCGAGGCCGTGGTGTGAGAGAGGATATGGTCCTGCGGAGTAGGCCATGGCGAACATGGCTATGATTATGCCTATGGGTATCATGGCGACACCTCCCCAATATATGAGCGTGCATCCTACGATGCAGGCGGCCGCGAGTGTGGCGAGCGTGGCGGCGAGCATGGCCCGCGGGGAGATGTCTCCCTCTGTGACTCCGCGTCTGAATCCTTCCCTTCCCTTGGAGTCGAGTCCTTTGCGGAAGTCAAAGTATTCGTTGGCGAAATTGGATGCCGTCTGCGCGAGCAGGGCGAAGAGGAGGCATATCAGCGCGGGAAGCCATTGAAAGGAGCGGAGCAGCAGAGCCACGGCTGTGCCGGCGATTACTCCGGCGCAGCTCACGGGGAGTGTGTGTGGCCGCATGGCTTCTACCCATGGTGATTTCATCAGTGTCAGTGTTGAGGATGTGTGGTCGTGTTATTGTCGGCCATAAGGGAATCTACGTATGGAGCGAATAGCTCTATGGCGCGCTCTATTTTCTCTTTGCCGATAAGTGAGTCGAGATAAGATGTGGGTATGCCTTGCATGCCGTCGCGAAGTCCGAAGAGTCCCATGGCGAGAGCGGCATTGGTGTCGGTGTCGCCCCCTTCGTCCACAAGGGCGAAGAGCGCTTCCTCTGCGGAGTCGCAGTGCCAGAATGTCCAGAGAGCGGCTCCGGAGGTCTTGAATATGCGTGTGCAGGTCTCTACATCATCAAGATCAAAGTCTTCGAGGCGTCCGTCGCGGGCCATCTCGAGGAAGATGATGGCTCTGGGGTCGATGCGGTGCAATGTGCCCCAGAGGAGATCGTATTCGGCTTCCGTGTCATGCCAGGCGAGCTCGTGGGCCATGAGGGCTATGACCATGGAGGCGGCTTCGCAGCGGGAGTCTGCGTGAGTGCAGCGGACATGTTGGCGCACCTGCTTCTCGAGGTCGCGGCGGGGCATGAGCCCCATGAGCATGGCGCGGCCTATGCACTCGTTGGGGCCGTAGGGCATCTCCAGCCGCTGATATACACGCTCGGTGGAGGTCAGCGGGTCATCGAGAAATCCGGGTTCGGAGAGGACATAGCGCAGATGAGGCTCGAGATCGCAGCGGTTTTCATCTTTAAACCAGTCGGCGAATCGGCGGCAGAAATCGACATTGTCCGGCGCCCCGCACTCGGTCAGGGAGTCGATAAGCATCAGAAGCAGTTCGGTGTCGTTGGTGTATTGCCCTTTTTTCCAGCGGGAGCGGTGACCGTCGCGTATGATTTGTGAGTAACTGCGCAGACTTTCGGGATAGCGGTGCGCTATCTCCGGACGAGTCATGAATTCGGTGCCGAGGCCTAAGGCGTCGCCGATGGCGTAGCCATAGAGACATCCGGCTAATTTGTCTTTAACACTCATTGGTATATGTTGAAAAGAAGAATAGACAGATTGCAGCCGGGCGCTACAGCGACTTCAGGCTATGTCGATAAGGCAGGGGATCAGTCTCCGCGCGCTTCTGCTCCGCGCGCTTCTGCCGTCTGCAACCAATGGCAAAGATAAGTTAAAATTTTCAAATCAGCAATGTTATGCCAATTTTATTAGTAATATTTATTTTGCGGAAAATTTGTATCTTTGCAAATGAGAATACCAAATGAGAAATAAATGCAGAATAAATTTAATCTGTTATGAAGAAATTGCATATAGCTTGGGCAGGGATGGCTCTGATGGCCATGGGCTTTGTCCAGACCGCCGGTGCGTGGGATATCAAGGATGTGCTCGGAGGCTCGAATGTCGGAGAGAGTGTGGCGGACTTCGTGGAGGGTGTCTTCACCAAGACTGACCTGCAGGTGTCTGACATCGCGGGTACATGGACCAGCGATGGCTCGGCGGTCTCTTTCAAGAGCGACAATATGCTCAAGAAGGCCGGCGGTGTGGCCGCGGCTACGGCGCTTGAGTCGAAGCTCGATCCTTACTATAAGAAGTATGGTCTGACAGGAGCGGTTATCACAATCACCACTGACGGTAAATTTACCATTCAGGTCAAGAAGCTGAAACTCTCCGGCACTGTGGAGCGCAATGACGACGGTTCGTTTGAGTTTAAATTCAAGATGACCGACAGCGTGAAGCTCGGGAGTCTGACCACTTATGTGCAGAAGTCCGGCAGCAAGATGGATATAATGTTTGACGCCACAAAGATGAAAAAACTTGTGTCGTCAGTGGCCGGTCTGACAGGCAACAATATGGTGAAGACCTTCAGCTCGCTGCTTGATAGCTATGACGGTCTCTGCGTCGGCTTCAGCACAAAGAAGAGCTGAGAACCGTAGATATAGGAAAATTATGGCCGGGCGTGAGATGATCCTGCGGGATGTCTCACGCCCGGCTCTTATATTTATTTATTCTTAGCTTCGCTCTAATTCTTAGCTTCGCTCTAAGCACTGATGCTTCAATCGCTGCCGACGCAGCGGTGGCTTATTCGGCGAGTCTGGTGATGCGCGCTATGTATTTTCCTACGATGTCGAATTCGAGATTGACCTTTGTTCCCTCTTTGATGCGGCAGAAATTGGTGTGCTCGATGGTATAGGGGATGATGGCCACCCGGAATGAGTCCTTTTCGGAATCGCAGACGGTCAGGCTGACGCCGTTGACGCTTACCGATCCTTTCTCTACCGTGACATATCCTAAGGCGGCAAGTTCCGGACGGAAGTCGTAGCGGAATGTGAAATATGTGGAGCCGTCGGCGTCCTCGGTGTGTGTGCATATGGCCGTGCAGTCCACATGTCCCTGCACAATATGTCCGTCGAGGCGTCCGTCGATGCGCATAGAGCGCTCGAGATTGACCAGATCGCCGGGCTTGAGATCTCCTAAATTGGATCGGTCGAGAGTTTCGCGGATGGCGGTGACGGTATATGTGCCGTCGCCCGGAAGCTCCACTACCGTGAGGCAGACACCGTTGTGGGAGACGCTCTGGTCGATATGCAGTTCATCGGCGAAGTCGCAGCGCAGACGTATGTGAAGGTTATCTCTGTCGGGGGTCAGGCTCACTACCTCGGCTGTCCCCTCTACTATTCCTGAAAACATAAAGGTTTCTCTTAATTGGTTGAAATATTTGCGCAGAAATAGTGAAATTTTG
>CAYSJG010000221.1:0-3125 GCA_964431295.1 uncultured Sangeribacter sp.
CTGATGGCCGCGGGACTCGGCGCAGACGTCACTATATGCGACATCTCCCTCCCCACACTGCGCCACTGCGCCGAGACAATGCCCAAGAATGTCAAGACGCTCTACTCATCACACCATAATATAGAGACAGAGCTCCCCGACACCGACCTCGTCATCGGATCTGTGCTCATCCCTGGCGCCAAGGCTCCCCACCTCGTCACACGGGATATGCTAAAGTTGCTGCGGCCTGGCTCGGTAATGGTAGATGTCGCCATCGACCAGGGAGGGTGCTTCGAGACTTCACACCCTACCACTCATAGCGAACCCACTTATGTGGTGGACGGAGTAGTGCATTATGCCGTAGCTAACATCCCCGGCGCCGTCCCCTATACTTCGACAATGGCTCTGACCAACGCCACCCTCCCCTATGCGGTGCGCCTTGCCGACATGGGCTGGAAAGAAGCATGCCGCAAAGATCCCGGCCTCGCTGAAGGTGTCAATATCGTAGACGGCAAAATCACATTCAAGGGTGTGGCAGAAGCCTTCGATATGCCTTACACTCCCCTCGCACTCTAAGATCACTCCCCACCTATAATATCAACCGCGAATATCAACCGCGTACACCACAGGACCGTCCATGTAAGACCCTGAAGGTGTACGCGGATTGCTTTAGACCCCATCCCACAAAAAATGTTAACGCAGGGGTTCACAATTTTTTTTCTAAATTTTTTGCAAAATTATTTTGCAGATTTAAAATTTATATCTACCTTTGCAGTGTATTAGTGATGTGGTACACTATTTCACAGCGCAACCACATCCGACACACCGCCAAAACAAAATATCAATAACATTCAACGCTAAAGAGATTACTATGCTCAACCTTGAGAATGTGAGTTTCTCATACTCACACAAGACAAAACTGATCAGCGACTTCTCGCTCTTCATCGAGCCGGGGACGGTCTGCGGACTGCTCGGAGCCAACGGCTCAGGCAAGTCCACTCTCCTCTACCTCATCAGCGGACTACTGAGACCCGACGCAGGCCATATCACCGTCTACGGACAGACACCACACCGCCGAAAGACCGAGTTTCTCCAGGATGTATTCATCGTGCCGGAGGAGTTTAACCTGCCTCCTGTCAGACTATCTGACTTCATCCGTATCAACGCCCCATTCTATCCCCGGTTTGACTACCGGCATCTGAACAAATGCCTCAAGCTCTTTGACCTGACTGACGACATACACCTCGCCAAGCTCTCCATGGGGCAAAAGAAGAAGGTTTTCCTCAGTTTCGCGCTCTCATGTCACACCTCCCTGCTGCTGCTCGACGAACCCACCAACGGTCTCGACATCTCCTCCAAGAGGGCTTTCAGGCAACTGGTGACCGAAACCATGGACGACAGCCGCATAATCATGATCTCCACACATCAGGTATATGACATAGACAAAATCATCGATCATGTGGTCATCACATCCGTAGAGGGAGTGCTCCTCAACGCCGCCATATCGGAGATCACAGGCCGACTGAAATTCTCTTTCACTACCGACCGCGACAGGGCCGCGGGCGCCCTCATCTCCCTACCGGTCAACGGCGGATTCTCTATCATCGAACCCCTTGGCAATCAAGATGAAGAGACAGAAATGAATCTCGAATCGCTTTATGAACTCGCAAGAAGCGGCAAATTTCCCACACACAAATAATATATACACACATCATGGCCATAATATACAATAACGACAATATTGCCACCGAGGCAACACAGACGCTGTCCGCACCCTCACGCCTCATGCTCCTCATGCGCAAATATGTGATAGAAAACCGACGCAACATGCTGATGATAGCGGGATGCTATTTGGCGATACTCATCATCTCTGGAATACTCGGAGGCTATACATCCGAATTCTCGACTCGCGGTGCGATCCTTTTCATCACGATATTATGTGGAGGAGGACTACTTGCCATCAGCGCCTCACTCCTATTCAACGATATGGCACACAAAGACAGCCGTATCGGTGTGATCATGCTGCCTGCCGAATGCTCCCAGAAATTCTGGTCACGGTTTCTTGTAGTATTCTCCGGCACAATTCTGCTGATCATAGCGGGATATTTCGCACTCGGATACTCAAGCGCACTGACAAGATATATACTTTACGGCATCTGGCGACCGGGATTCAATATCGGCGACATCCCGACAGTCACCGACCCTGTATGGATATTTACCACTTCGTTTATAACGCTCGAATACGCATTCTATCTATTCGGCGCCGTGGCATGGCCACGTTATTCCTTCCTGAAAAGCTGCGGCATACTATGGGGCGTCTCTACGTTCATGTCAGTGCTCGCCTTGTATATTATCAAGTGGACAGAATTTATACACTGGAATTCTACCCATCAGGATATACTCATCTGGGGTCTGAACATAGCCATGATTCTCACAGCATGTGCCTTCGTATGGGGCGCAATCTATATGCTGCGCCATAAGACACCTGCAAAATAAGCAAACGAAGCTACAATTCCACTGACATGGACTTTGATTCAAACAAACCGATATACCTCCAGCTTGCCGACCACATCATGGACGATGTGGAGTCAGGATACGCCAAAGGCGGCGACCGTATTCTCTCAGTGAGAGAATACGCCGCCAACGCCGGGGTCAACGCCAATACCGTGCAACGCACATACACCTGGCTACAGCAAGAAGGAGTAGTGACCCAGAGAAGGGGCATAGGATATTTCTATACCGATGATGCGGCAAAAAAAGTTTGCGAGATGCGCAAGCAGACATTTTACGACAAAGAGATGCCCTATTTTCTCGAACGACTGCGACTTAGCGGCATCACCCCCGACAGACTCAAAGAGCAGTACAGCGAATATCTGAAAAAATTTAAGTAAAAAAGTATCGAAAAATTTTGTTAAGACAAAAAAAGGTATTAACTTTGCAACGCAATTCGGAAAAAGACCGATAAAGTCAAGATCCAAATCGCAGACAATGCTTCAGTAGCTCAGTTGGTTAGAGCACCTGACTGTTAATCCCAAGATGTCGATTAGCGTCGTTGGTTCAAGCCCATTGACTACGAAAAGCAACCTAAAATAAATGCTTCAGTAGCTCAGTTGGTTAGAGCACCTGACTGTTAATCAGGGGGTCGT
>CAYSJG010000222.1:0-1978 GCA_964431295.1 uncultured Sangeribacter sp.
TTTATTGGTTTTATCTTGCGTTCCGAACCGGTCCGAAATCGCGGCAGTATTATAACTTACAAAGATTTTCACTGAACATACGGATGGGGATACTATTCTCATTTTCGACAACTGCGATATAGTTTCGCTCCGGGAGGTGCTTAACCTTCGTGATGAATATCATTCACGCGTAAGGGTAATCGGGGCGATGAATCAATATGACTCTGAGAGGCTGCGCTTCAATACGCTACCAATTGTGGATCTGAGGCCGGCTGACAATATGTCGGCTATCTCGGAATATGTAGATACACGTATACAGGATTTCCAGCTTAGGGAAACGGTCAAGCGTTATGCTGACGGATTCCCCCAGATTGCCATCAAATTGGTGGAGCAGGCGATGACCGGCAACGGAAGGGTCCGCGGAGACGCGAATATGCTGCGAAAGCTCTTTGATTCGTTTGGCGAAGAGGTAAGGGAGTCGGATGGGATGGAGGAGATGCTGGAGGTAATGTCGCTGTTTCAGCCTTTCCCGAAACTGGAGGATGACAGTATGGCCATATGGGGGATGAAGAGCCTGAGCTCGCTCCACACGAAGAGCAGGGAGGAGATTGTGGCGCTCATCGAGCTGGCTAAAAAGATATGGCACGGGGCTCTGCTGGAGAGCAGTCCTTCGGGTTATAGTGTGAGGCCCTTTATACTTGCTGTACATCTTGCGGAGAGATGGATGGAGAGAAATGCTGCAAATGGAGGACTCGAATCTCTTCTGGCTGAGATAGCCGGTTTGCCTCAGCATCTGCAGTCGCCGGTCATGGCCGCGCTCTCCGCACGAATGAGCCATCTGGGAGCAAGTCCGGAATCAAGGAGATTCTTTACAGGACTTACTGATGTCAACGGGGTTTTCAGATGCGGGAATGTAGTATTTTCTGAACTGGGTTCACGGCTCATTCTCGCTATCTCTGACGTGAATCCTGCCGAATTGGGTGCCGCTATAAGGAGCGTGTTGGAGTCTGCTGACACGACAGAAATCCAAGGAATCGGATATATGACCCGACGCAATCTTGTGTCGGCCATGAGAAGGCTTGCTTTCTATCCGGAGGGATTTGAGGATGCGATGTATTTGCTGGCGGTCATGACTACAAATGAGACGGAACATAGTATATCCAACAATGCTACCGGCTCGCTACAGGAGATTTTTCACATTCTGCTGCCCGGCACAAAGGCTACACTTCTACAAAGGATGGACTGGCTTGAGAGATATTCTTCAAATTATGAATGTGTCAGAGGACTGCTCCACGTAGCTCTCAGGGGGGTGTTCGCCGCAGGACATTTCATGAGGATGGGAGATGTAGGGCCTGAAAACAGCAGGTCGGAAGATTATGCACCTACTTACGCTGATATCAAGGAGTACTGGCAACGGGGAAGCGTTCTTGCGGAGAGGGATATCAGAGAGAGCCACAATATAGACGCTTACACGTCCATTGTGACTGACAATATCCATCTGTGGACCCGAAGCGGCATGCTGGCATGGGCGATGCCTCTGATAAAGGTTGTGGCTTCGTCCGACACGGGGGAATTGAAATTGCTGGAGAATGATTTTCGCTATATCACGGATACTCTTAAAGCCGGTGGTGATGCTACTTTGCTCGGGGATTGGATGGCGCTCGAGCAGCGGATTGTGGCGGACGATATCGTGTCGCGTCTGATGTCGCTGCAGCATGATTATTATGACAAGCATCATTCCGGTTTGGACACGGAGGAGGAGATTGCGCATTTTATTCCTATGGCGCGGGATTTTGTCAAGTCCGGAGAATTTGCGTCACCGGAAATCTGGGACGCCATACTGAGAGATCATAAGGTACTGCTATGGCCATTCTGTGCTGCTTTGGAGAGAATTCTGTCCGATAAAGAGCTGAGTGAATTATTTGAGGCAATCATTGCGAGCAACGCTTGCTGTGACACTCTCGTCAGCCCGTTTCTGCTGACATTCTGCTCGATGACG
>CAYSJG010000222.1:1988-3058 GCA_964431295.1 uncultured Sangeribacter sp.
CCAAAGCGTTTGTGAAGGAGATATATGACAAGGGCTATCGCACGCTGCATGTGAGGCTGATGGCAAGAATGGAGGATGATGATCTTACCTCAATGACCGCACTGGAGAATTTATATGCCTCCACGGACTTCAATTTTATACCTGTATATTTAGAAAATGTGTCGATGACGGTGACTTCAAGGCCGAAGCTGATGGCAATATTGGCATCGCGGCTCAACGTTGCGAAGCGGGAAATAATCGGGTTTGTAGTCACGCATTGTCAGTTTGGAAATTTTGCAGAAGATGAGCTGTCCGATTGCCGACATATTTTAAGCGAAACTGAGTTAGAAGATTTGCAGGGCAATCTGCTGATGGAATATAAGTCACTTTGCATCAAGATTCTTAAAATGGAGCATAATGATAATTTCGCCAGAAATGTGATTGCGAAATTCCTTGGAGCGCCATATGAGCTTTATGATACATATGCTTATACCTCTCTATTCAAATATCTTCTGGACAATTATCGCGATGTCACTCTGCCGTTACTGCTGGACACAATGACGTCTGCCGAGTCTCTGCTGAGCGTAGGACGAAGGCTTATGTCAGATCTTGGAAGCGGCTTCGGGTTTGGCAAGGGGGATTTTTTCACTCTTGACGAAAATATGCTTCTAAAAATACTCGATAAGGGAGGCTTGAAGATGGCAAGGGCTTATGCCGAAATGTGTCCGGTTTTTGACGATGGAGAGGAGAATCAGTTTTCGGAATGGATACGCCTTCTGCTTGACAGATACGGAGATGACGCGGAGGTCCGCGACAACATATCCTGCAATATGGGAAGCTATCAATGGGGCGGTTCGATTATACCGCTGCTTGATAAAAAAATCAGATGTTTCACCTCTTTGCTCGGACATCCTAAAGCTGAGGTGCGTGAATGGGCACAGGGGCATATAAAATATCTCCGGGACGCTCGCTCAAATGAGATAGTCTCAGATGATTTCCGTCAGCATCTCTGTTGACAGATACCAGGGCATCTCTCTTAGACCCCATCCCACAAAAAATGTTAACGCAGGGGTCGCAGATTTCGGTCATAT
>CAYSJG010000223.1:0-3006 GCA_964431295.1 uncultured Sangeribacter sp.
ACCAAATCATTCAGTATAATCGCATTCCTTGCGATTCCAATGGCGATTGGTATCGCTTGTATCGCTCCTGTATTTGTACCATTGTTTTTAGGTGAACAGTATTTGGGTGCAGTTCTTCCTACTATATTAATGAGCGGTGTTATTATAGCCATTGGATTTAATAATCTAACAGGTATACAGATTTTAATTGGAATGGGATTCGATAAGCTGTTTCTTTGGAGTGTTTTGACGGGAACATTCTCAAATTTAATTTTGAATTTAATATTTATTCCTAAATGGGGAGCTTCAGGTGCAGCAGCATCATCAGTAATTGCTGAATTTATTATTCTATTTGTCATGATCGGCTTTATTAAAAAGTATACTAAAGTTCGGTTAGTCGCTGGTATAACGGATATATGGAAATCATTAGTTGCTTTCATTTTTATTCCTGTTGCTATAGGTATGCACCTCATAATAGATGGCTGGTGGTATATAATACTTACTATTCTAATTTGTACTTTAATATATGCATTAAGCCAAATTATGCTAAACAACCAGAGCTGTAAATTATTGCTCACCTCAATTAATAAGACTATTTATCGCAAAAAACAATAACACGGCAAACTCAAACCTCGCAGATTTCGCCAATGCTCGGCCTTGCAGGCAAAGGGACATACGGTATTCCGTGACTTACCCTAAAGGCCGAAAATGTATAATCAAATCCAAATTCATATGCGTAAAGACTACAAAATAGTAGTGGTAACGGCTGCGGGTCGCAGACGTTACATGCAGTATCTTGTTCCTTTTGTCATCGCTTCCGATGTTGTAGATAGATATGATATCTGGGTCAACACTCACAATGGAGCTGACATCGAATTCTTTAAACAACTTGCCGATAAGTATCCTAAGATTAATCTTGTATGGCAACCTGACGGAATTGTGGACGGAATAAAGTCCATCAATGCATTTTATAAAGGATGTATTGATGAAAAATCAATCTACTTCAAACTTGATGATGATATTCCATGGATGGAGCCGAATGCGATAGAGAAAATGGTAGACTTTCGCATAGATAATCCCGACTATTTTCTTGTTAGTCCTATAGTTATCAACAACGCTCTGTCTACCTATCTCTTGCAGTTGCATAATAAAATCAAACTCAACACCTACTATAATTCGAATGCCAGTCATCGAGTCTTATGGGAAAGTGGAGACTTTGCTTCGCAACTACATCAATGGTTTATTAATAACTATCTGGTCACGCAGAAATGGGATAAGCTGCATATTCCGCCAACCCCTGTAGCAATGACGCGATTTTCTATTAATGCCATTTTATGGTTTGGAAAAGATATGAAAGCTATAGACGGAATCATTCCCGGTGATGATGAAGAATTTCTGTCGGCCATTTATCCTTCTAAAATCAGTAAGCCAAATTGCTGGAATGGAGATGTAATTATGGCTCATTTCGCATTCTTCACTCAAAGAGAACAGTTAGATAAGGATACAATACTTGAAAAATATGGCGACTATTTAGGCGATATCTGGACTAAAGACCCTAAAATGAATTCGATTCATTCATATGTGCAAGAGATCATGTTTAACATTAAAGAAAACGAATCAATTCTTATGAGTCACCCATCGCCGTATAAACGGCCTGACATCGCAAAATCTCCGAAATCAAATTGGGTACACCGCATTCCCAATGCACTATCTAAACATACTCCAATTCTATACCGTCACATTCTAAAATTGGTAAAAGGAGAACCACAACCCACCAAATATATTTTAGATTAATGAAATACGATTATATAATAGTCGGCGCCGGATTGTTCGGTGCGACTTTCGCATGTCTGGCCACTAAGGCCGGCAAAAAATGTCTGGTAATAGATAAGCGTGACCATATCGGGGGAAATCTCTTCTGCGAAAAGGTCGAGGGTATCAATGTCCATAAATATGGTGCACATATATTCCATACCTCTGACAAGGAAGTCTGGGACTTTGTCAACTCGATAGTGCCTTTCAATCGCTACACTAATTCTCCGGTGGCTGCTGCGCCCGATGGTAGATTGTATAATCTGCCGTTTAATATGAACACTTTCTATCAGATGTGGGGCGTGAAGACACCGCAGGAGGCACAGGCAAAGCTTGATGAGCAACGCCGTGAGGCTATAGAAAGCATGAAGGCCGATGGCGTCAAAGAACCTCGCAATCTTGAGGAACAGGCTTTATGCTTGATCGGCAAAGATATTTACGAGCTGTTAATCAAACATTATACCGAGAAACAATGGGGACGTCCCTGCACCGAACTGCCCTCATTCATCATCCGCAGACTTCCGGTACGACTGACTTTCGACAACAACTACTTCAACGACCTGTATCAGGGTATTCCTGTCGGCGGTTACAACAAACTGATAGAGGGTCTGCTGAATGGTGTCGATGTCAGACTGAACTGCGACTTTAACGAAATCAAAGGAAATTGGCGCGAGCTTGCTGACAAACTCGTGTACACGGGTGCGATTGACGAGTATTTCGATTTCAGATTAGGCAGACTTGACTGGAGAACTGTCCGCTTTGAGACAGAGACTCTTGATACTCCCAACTATCAGGGCAACGCGGTGGTGAATTATACTGACGCCAAAACTCCCTGGACCAGAATCATCGAGCATAAACACTTCGAGACTTTCGGTGACAAGGTATATGAGAATCCACATACCGTGATCTCCCGGGAATATTCCACTGAATTCAAGGAGGGTATGGATCCATACTATCCGGTGAATAATGGAAGAAACAATCATCTTGCTGAGGAATACCGCAAGTTGGCCGAGCAGGAGCAAGATGTGATTTTCGGTGGACGACTTGCAGAATATAAATATTACGATATGGCTCCGGTCATAGCTAAAGCATTTGAAGCATGGAAAAAATAATCTCTATTATAATTCCATCATATAACATGGAGCTTTATTTAGGTAGATGCCTAAATTCTTTGGCGGTTCCAAATATATGTAGGGCGGAAATTATAATAGTGAA
>CAYSJG010000224.1:0-3003 GCA_964431295.1 uncultured Sangeribacter sp.
ACGATATAGTCGCCGGAGGGTGATATGGTGAAGTCGGCGGCTTCATCCGGCAGGCCGCTGGCGATTGTCACGCGGTGCATGGAGGGATACTCTATGGTCTGGATGTCAAATCCGCCGCCGTGGCGCTCCACGGTGCCGTAGAGGGTGCTGTTTTTGCCGGGCATCCAGCTCAATCCCTCTCCGAAGTTCATGCTTGTGACTTCGCCGTTGTCGCAGCGGCGTATGTCGTAGCTGTAGGTGAAATCTTTGTTGTCGTTGGTCTCCGAAGTGGCGACGATCATATATTTGCCATCAGGGGAGAGCTCCACGGAGGATATTCTCGGGCCGCTTACAGTGGCGTCGAGATTGAAATATCGCTTGTCGGGATTGACTTTGACCTCCACTCCCTGCGAGTCTTTGTCGGGAAGAAGCGAGAGAGCGACAGTCGGTGAGCCTTTGTCGCTCGCGTCTCTGAGGAGGGCGGCCTCGATGACGGCATCCTGATACGGCATCAGCGTGAGAGGGGCCTCGATGTCACGGGCGGCGGAGTCAGGGGAGAGGTTTTCGCCGATTTTCTTACCGTCAAGATAAAGTATCGCCGACATAGGGGTGCGGAGTCTGACCTTGCCGGAGAAAAAAGCCGACGGTCGTATGGCAGCTCCTATGCGGACAGCATCCGCACCTTGAGCGTCATTGCCGGCGTGGATTGTGAAATTGCCGGCCGTGTCAGGAAGGATGGTGGTCCAGTCGGCGGTGAGCCGGCTGAATTGCGCGGCAGCCGCGGGATTTATGCCGGCGGCAGACTTCTTGAGCAGATCTTCGCGCTTGAAGGCGTTCATCCCTCCGTCAAGTGAGTCGGGAGTCGCCGGAGTGAGGAGTCTGATCGCCTGTGACTCTCTGAGCATGTTGATTGCAATGGTGGGCTCAGAGTTCTCTTTCTCTTCTCCGGCGGCAGCGATGGAGCCGGCAATGAGCAGTCCGCAAAGTGAGGCTGCGGCGATGTGGGTATGCATATAGCGGATATTATTGTGGAGTGAGGTAAGCTTGTATGCGTGCGAGCTTCACGTGATATATCATCGTGGTATTGGCCTTGATGTCTCCGTAAGCAGTGCTGCCATAAGCCGATATGGCAGGCAGCACGGCAGTGACGCTGTCGCCTACGTGCATCTGGGTGAGCAGATACCAGAATCCGGTGATATTGCTCGAGGGGCGGCATCTGTAGATGGAGTCACCGTAAGTCGTGGCGTCGTATGAGGAGTCGATGAGCGTGTCGTCGATGTCGCGGACTTCGTAGATGACATCGCAGATGGAGTTGTCGAGCGGACTGAGATTATTGGATGTGAGTGAGCGGTTATTGTGCCATTTTACCAGCGAGAAAGCGGCCGGCGCCCATGGTGGAGTCAACTGTGTGTATTCGCCACTTGCCAGGGCAGTGGCGATATATTCCTCGTTGCGTTCTTTCCATTCGTCATCAGTCTCCACATCATCTCCCAAACATGAAGTCAGCATCATGGGAGTGGCGGCGAGCAGGGTGACGGCAATCAGCGAGCGAATGCCGCCGCCATGCCTGCGGAGCCGATCCGTTATGTTTTGATAGTTATACACTTGGTTGGATCTTTTGTTGTTTGCAGGAGATCAAGCTCTTGCGGGTGTGACTTCAGAATTTCACTTCCGGAGCGCGCTCGGCGCCTTCAGAAGCGGTAAACTGCGGTTTTGCATCAAATCCGAACCATCCGGCGTATATGTTGGTGGGGAATTTCTTGATGGCGGTGTTGTAGTCGCGTACAGCCTCTGTATAGTTGCGGCGTGCTATGGTGATACGGTTTTCAGTGCCTTCGAGCTGAGCCTGCAGGTTGAGGAAATTCTCATTGGCTTTCAGGTCAGGATAAGCCTCGGTGACTGCCAGAAGTGACTTCAGGGCGGCTGAGAGGTCGTTTTGCGCCTGCTGGAATTTCTGCAGATTCTCTTCAGTGAGATTGTCTGCATCGATAGTGATGGATGTGGCTTTGGCGCGGGCCTCTGTCACCTTGGTCAGAGTCTCCTCCTCATGAGTGGAATATCCCTTGACGGTGTTGACCAGATTGGGTATGAGGTCAGCCCGGCGCTGATATTGGTTCTCGACTTCTGCCCAGTTCTGGTCCACATTCTGCTGCTGCTCTACCAGACTGTTGTAGTTGCAGCCGGTGAGTGTGGAGGCTCCTGCGATGACTGCGATAGCCAGTACAGTGCGGCGTATGAATCTTTTGATTGACATGATTGATCGATATTAGTCTGAATTTATTTCAGACGGTTATTTCAGACGATACTTTTTAATTAGTTGATATCAGGTGATATCTATTGTAATATCCTTTGCTGTAATATCTGTGATATCTCTTTAGGGAATATCACCTGCGGGGTCCCGTATGCTCAGATATTCTTTTTCAGCAGGGAGTTGAGACTCACTTCCTCGCTGAGTCGCTTCTCGAGCTCGTCGACGGAGAGTCTTACCTGCTCCATGGAGTCACGGTAACGGAGTGTCACAGTGCCGTCTTCAAGAGTCTGATGGTCCACGGTGACGCAGAAGGGTGTACCGATGGCATCCTGACGACGGTAACGCTTGCCGATGGAGTCCTTCTCATCCACCTGACAGGGGAAGTCGAAGCGGAGACGGTGCTGTATCTCGCGGGCTTTCTCAGGAAGTCCGTCCTTCTTGATGAGCGGGAGCACTGCGCATTTCACAGGTGCGAGAGCCGGTGGGAAATGGAGCACTACGCGGCGTTCGCCCCCCTCGAGCGCCTGATCCTCGTAGCAGGAGCACAATACGCTGAGAAACATTCGGTCCACTCCGATGGAAGTCTCGATGACATAAGGGGTGTAGCTCTCGCCGAGTTCAGGATCGAAATATTGTATCTTCTTACCTGAGAATTTCTCATGCTGCGAGAGGTCGAAGTTGGTGCGGGAGTGGATGCCCTCAACCTCCTTGAAGCCGAATGGCATCTGGAACTCGATGTCGGTGGCGGCGTTGGCATAGTGGGCCAGTTTCTC
>CAYSJG010000225.1:0-2945 GCA_964431295.1 uncultured Sangeribacter sp.
GTTTGATTTCAGTAGATTGTAACAAAACATCGGTTTATAATAATTCTAATACGTTCGTTAAATCAATTTTTCGCAATCAAGATATTACAAATGATATTGCTAGCACTGATGGTTTTAGTTTAGAGCCAAGTACTTTATGGATGGATAATATTATCTACACATTCGGCAGCGAAAATATTGGAACATCACGTAACATATCAGTTTCAGATGCTGGTCAACTATTTAATGAACTCGGTATGCAAGACATTCAATCTGTTGAATTTTTAACTGTAACGGGAGACTTAAACGGCACCGATATTATGACCATCAATAGGATGACATCGCTCAAATACTTAGATTTAAGCGCCGCAAATATTGTTGAAGGTGGAATGACATATCACGAGGATCTTAAAACAGAGAATGATGTGTTCGGAGACTATTTCTTTAATAATTTAAAAACTCTTCGGCTTATATTGATGCCCAACTCTGTAATCTCAATTGGATGTGAGGTTTTAAATGAAAATATTCAAACTGTGATATTACCAAGAAGCGTTGTGACGATTGGAAATGACGCATTCTATCGGTGCACTTCCTTGATATCAATTAACATACCTGATGGTGTATCCACTATTGGTATTAGAGCCTTCTATGGTTGTTCAGCACTATATGCTATTAATATCCCCAACAGCGTCACCACTATTGAGAACCTTGCTTTTGCAAGTTGTACTTCTATGGAAACATTTAGAATACCCAATAGCGTCATTACCATAGGAGGGTCTGCTTTTGAGGGGTGCACTTCGATAGAATCAATAATAATTCCAGATAATGTTACTACAGTTGGTCCTTCTACTTTCAAGGACTGCTCTTCTTTGAAGTCCGTTGAAATTGGTAATGGCCTCATAAAAATTGAATCTGGCATATTCTCTGGATGTACGTCCTTGGCGTATGTTGAAATTGGGAACCATGTGTCTTCCATTAAAGAGACTGCTTTCAAAAATTGTACAGCACTATCTAATATATATATAGCTGACGGCTATAACGTTGATGTGTTTATAGACAAAAATGCTTTTAAAGAATGTCCTTTGAAGGAGCTATATTTGGGTAGAAATTTGGATTGTGGATACAATTATCAAACAAGTACTTACGAATCCCCATTTAAAAATAAAAAATCCCTCACTAACGTAATTGTAGGAAGTGATGTCTCTCATATTTATTATAATTCATTCGAAAATTGTTCCTCTTTAACTTCAGTTAACATCCCTAACAGTGTCACTTGGATTGGCCGTTGTGCTTTCTACAACTGCACATCTTTAGCATCAATTGAAATTCCCAGTAGTGTTGCGTCTATTGGTTGGTCTGCTTTTCATGGATGTTCTTCTCTTAATTCAGTACACATTTCAGATATAGTTGCATGGTGCAATATTAGTTTTGGAGATTATGATGCGAATCCTTTATGTTGTGCTCATAGTTTGTATATTAATGGTGAACTAGCTACAAATATTATCATTCCAAATTCGATCAAGAATTTAAACGATTATACTTTCTATGGTTGCAATACAATGTCCTCAATCACACTTCCCACCAAAGTCACTTCGATTGGAATCTCGGCTTTCGAGGGTTGCAGTTCTTTAACATCAATTGAAGTTCCAAGCAACGTCGCTTCGATTGGTTGGAATGCTTTCACGGGTTGTTCTGCGTTGGAATCTCTATTGTTGGGCAGTGGACTGACATCAGTAGGAAATAATGCGTTCAAGGGTTGTACTGCACTTAAGGTCATAAAATCATTAAACCCAACACCGCCTGCAATTGAATCATCCACATTTGATGGAGTTGACAAAGAAACTTGTCAACTTATCGTTACCAAGGGTAACCTTGTGCATTATTGGCTTGACCCGTATTGGAAGGAATTTCTAAACATCAGCGATGACCTTCTTGCTTTAAATCCGCTACCTATCGTGAGATATGGAGAGGGAAGTGTTAATCTTGCAGATTACGCACCCGAAGGTGTATCGCTTACTTATGAGAGTTCCAATAGTGATGTAGCAAGAATTGAGGGAACGATGCTGACTATTTGTGGCGCTGGTGAGGCAACCGTTAGCGCATCCATAGCCGAAGAGGGAACACCAATGGAAATTATTGGACAAATGAGAACATTCATAGTAAATAAAGCCGACTTGACCCTTACAGCGGAAAGCTATGAAATAGAGCAAGGTGACCCAATGCCCGATTTCGCAATTAAGTACGATGGATTTGCGTATGATGACAATGCTGACAGTTTGGAAGAACTTCCGATGATTATATGTGATGCTATCGACACTTCAAAGGCTGGCGAATACGAAATCTCACTTAAAGGAGGAAAAGATTCCAACTATAATATGAATATGATTAATGGCCGTCTGATTATAAAAGTCTCATCAGCAGTTGACAATATAGATTCCGATAATATATCTTTCGGTTGCGCTGTTATAGACGGAGAAATTCATATAAGTGGGTTAGCTGAATCTCAAATCGTGTTAGTTTATGATGCAAGCGGCCTATTGTGTTATTATGGAGATTCGCGCAATGGCGAAGTCCTTACATATCGACCAAATAAGTCTGGTATGTATATAGTAAAATCAGGTCGTCACAATGTAAAAGTGTTAGTAATGTGACGAATATCAACTTGAAAGGCTACACAGTTTAAATCGTGTGGCCTTTCAAATTAACAAAAGGTCTGCCCCTACGTATCAGAGGTGGCATAGTCCCAAAATATGCTCTATTAACTCATCCAATAGCCCTAAATAATGAAGGAGAAGTTTGTAAAACTTACCAAGCAGAAGATTGAGGCGGTCTTTGATGAGTGTAATCGCCTTTATTTTGATAATGAGGTGGACAAGCCTAAGATGTTTCTCACTTGGACTCCTGTCAAGAAAATCCTTGGTCTATCAAGACCTATTGTCAATAAACGGACTGGAAAAGTAAGTGGC
>CAYSJG010000226.1:0-2941 GCA_964431295.1 uncultured Sangeribacter sp.
ACAAGCACTGTCTCTCCAAACATGTTTTTACGTCCTGCAGCGCTCCAGTCATCCACATACTCCGCCATTGTCGACGAGGGAGTGATGGGGTATATGGCTGCAACTTCGCTGAACATGTAGCTGACATGAGCTGCGGCCTGGTTGCCGTCACATGTCAGAAACTCCTTTTTGTTGCTCATATTTCCTTTTAAAAATTTAAGATTTTACCGTAGTACATTTCTAATGCAGTCAGTCTTGCTCCGTCCACGAAGCCGGCTGGCTGAATATTTGCCGTGAAATTGCAACCGACACTCCAATTCTATCCCGCCTGAATCACAGGCATACCGGACTAAACTGATGTTGAGCCGCAATCATTCTGCAAAGTTAATAAATTTTGAGAAATTTATCACTATTTATAACCTTTAATCTGCCGGAGACACCCTCAGTTTCATCCCTTTTACCTTCTCTTCGCGTGATTTTTGCATCACTGACAACGCTGACGAGGATGGCACCGCTGCCAGACAATAGTGGTCATACACATCTATCTTGCCTACTGAAGACCCCTCCAGACCGGCCTTCTTTGTCAGAAAACCGAGGATATCGCCGCGTGATATCTTCTCACGCTTCCCGGCGGAAAACCGAAGTGTCACCATGCCGCTGCGAAGAGATGCCGCAGGCTCCGCAGACGGATCAGAACTCAAAGAATAGCCTTCGGCATCACCTGCGAATTCACACAACTGCTCATCCGGGCCGAGAAGAATCCAGACATCACCGCTCTCCGCCACACGCGCTGTACGACCGTTGCGGTGTGTATATGCCTCGGCAGAAAGAGGCTGATGATAGTGCACTACATTCTTCACCCCGCGGATATCAAGACCGCGCGCCGCCAGATCTGTGGCCACCAGCACCGGGCAACTTCCATTGTTGAATTTGGCCAGCGCTGTCTCACGCGCATATTGCTCAAGGGCGCCGTGATACACCACTGCGTCCACATCATGCTTCTTAAGAAAATCATATACCCGGTCCGCACTTTCACGATGGTTGACAAACACTATGCTGCGCTCCGGACCCCCCTCGCCGCCGGCAGACACTTCACGCAGCAGGTGCAAAAGAGCCTCAAGCTTATCCTTCATCGCCGACCGCACGGCCCGTACATGCATACGCTCACCCAAAGCACGGTTGCCGCCCAGATAATCGAGCTTTACTGGATTGTCGAGCCTGAGAAATTCAGGGAGAGTCACCGCATCGGTGGCGGAGGTCAGGATGTAGCGGCTCACATTTTTCATACGCCTGACAAGCTTCCCCATCTCCTCCTCAAAACCGAGTTCAAGCGACTTGTCAAACTCGTCGAGCACCAGAATCCTCACCGGCAAGAGATCAATATTGCGTCTCACAGCGTGATCCAGCAGTCTTCCCGGGGTGGATACGACTATGTCAGGCACCACTTTGAGAGAATTTACCTCATCCTCCACCTTATGCCCTCCATAGAGTGCCACCACGCGATATTCGGTAGCCAGACGCGAAGCCACGCCGGCTATCTGAAGCACCAGCTCACGCGATGGAGCCACCACGACACACTGCACCCTTCCGGCCGACGGCCGAAGCATTTTCAACACCGGCAGCAGAAATGCCACCGTCTTGCCGCTCCCCGTCGGCGACAAGAGTATGATGTCGCGCTTCTCGCTCCCTCTCTGAAGCATCTGCTCCTGCATCGGATTTGGAGTATCTATACCCTCCTTCTCGGCGAGATTCTGACGCAATATTTTCTCTTTCATATCTCTACAACGCTATTTGACGGCATTCCGTTCACATTACATGACTCCACGGAATGCTTCTCATACCCTTAGAACGCACCCTTAAATTTCAAGAGACCGGGCCTTTAACTATAATCTCTTATAATATCCTCTTGCTCTTATAATATCCTCCAGCTCCCGCACCCTGCCGCATACGAATCCGGTCACGATATGGCCGACCAGTCCACTTGCTTGAAGAAGCGGCGACGCAGTTCGCGGGAAAGTATCTGCAGTGAAGCAGCCGCCAGCCGCCAGGGATTTCCCGCAGGGGGACCCTCGGTTTTTCCTCCACACTGTGCATTACCGTCAAGGATACGGGCCGCTGTATCGCGGGCACACTGCAGGATCTGCCCGTCTGTGGCCAGATTTGCCATCTTCAGATTGAAGGCGACACCGCTCTGTTGCGTCCCCTCCATATCGCCGGGCCCGCGCAACTTCATGTCGGCCTCGGATATCAGAAAACCGTCCGACGTCTCCGTCATGATATTCAGACGCTTCCTGGTGTCGGACGACAGCTCGCGCTTGCTGACAAGTATACACCAGCTCATATCCGCTCCACGGCCTACTCGTCCGCGCAGCTGATGCAACTGCGAGAGGCCGAACCGCTCGGCGTTCTCTATCACCATCACTGTGGCATTAGGCACATTGACACCTACCTCGATGACAGTCGTCGCCACCAATATGCGCGAAGTGCCCTCCACAAATTTCTGCATCTCCCGCTCCTTTTCAGCAGCGGACATCTGCCCATGGACCATGCTCACCTCCACTTCAGGGAAGGTGTGCCGGGTAGTCTCATAACCGGCCTCAAGGCTGCGCAGATCGAGCTTCTCATTCTCCTTCACCAGAGGATAGACTATATACACCTGCCTCCCCTCCTGTATCTGACGCCAGATGTGGCGATTGATTTCACCGCGGTTATCGTTGGTACGCAGCCAGGTCTGCACCGGCTTGCGACCCGGAGGCAGCTCATCTATCACAGACACCTCCAGATCTCCGTATACTGTCATCGCAAGCGTACGCGGTATGGGAGTCGCCGTCATCACCAGCACATGCGGAGGCGTGGCGGCCTTGCGCCACATTTTCGCCCGCTGAGCCACGCCGAAGCGATGCTGCTCATCTATCACCGCCACTCCCAGATTGGCAAACTCCACCTTCTCCTCTATCAGGGC
>CAYSJG010000227.1:0-2920 GCA_964431295.1 uncultured Sangeribacter sp.
GTGTATTCCAGGGCATACGTGCGTCACCTGTTTGTGAGCAATGAAATCCTGGCCATGCAGATCGCTTCGATACATAATCTCGCTTTCTATCTCTGGCTCGTCCGTGAGGCGCGCAAGCATATCGTCGCCGGCGACTTCGCCTCTTGGAAACGTGATATGGTGGAGCGCGTCACCTCCAGAATGTGATGAAATATAATAACAGACCAATCAGATAGCAGCAGTGGAGTCCGATAAGGAATATATGGAGCCTGATGAGCAAATGTATATGGAGGAGATGAATGAATCATCCCCCGCAGATGCCGCATCTGAAGCGATGGTATCTGAAGATATGAAGTGCGGTGGAATTAAGCCGCGCCGCCGAGGCCTGTGGCGCATTCTATGGCGTCCTTTCCGCCGGTCTGCGCGCCGGGTCGGTCAGTTCTTCCGTTTAAGTATCCTCGACAGATATATTCTGAAGAATTTTCTCGGCACATACCTTATGGCCACGGTTCTCTTCCTTGCCGTCATAGCCATGTTTGACGTCACCGAGAAACTCGATGCCTTCCTTACCGCCCCACTCAAAGAGACTCTTTTCGACTATTTCGCCTCGTTTCTCCCCTACTTTGCCAACCAGCTCTCCCCTCTCTTCGTATTTATCTCAGTCATCTTCTTTACGACAAAGCTTGCCGGTAATTCAGAGATAATAGCCATGTTGTCCAGCGGAGTCTCATATAAGAGACTGCTGCGGCCGTATATGTTTGGCGCCGCTGTGATAGCCGCGCTTACCTTCGCGCTGAGCAACTATATTATCCCTCCCACTAATCAGGCGCGCATAGATTATACCAACAAGTATGTGCGCAACAAGGCGGTCACCTCCGGCTCTAATATCCAGCTGATGGCTGCGCCGGGAGAGGTAGTATATATTGCGCGGTTTGAAGACTTCAATAAGACCGCATACCGATTTTCGATGGACCGTTTCAACAATCGCACCATCGTGTCGCGCCTGACAGCGCGTACTGCCCAGTATGACTCCACCAGAATGTACCATTGGCGGCTGTCTGACTATATGATACGTGATTTCGACGGCATGAAGGAGCATGTGAGGCGTGGCGTGACTCTCGATACGGTCATACCGATTGATCCTAAGGATTTCCTGATAGCAGCCAACGACCAGGAGACGCTGACCACTCCCCAGCTTAACGAATATATAGAGAAGCAACGTATGCGCGGAGTCGCCAATATAAAGGCTTTCGAGATAGAACGCGAACGCAGATATGCTTCCACAGCGGCGGCATTCATTCTCACTCTAATAGGAATGTCACTCAGCAGTAAGAAGGTCAAAGGGGGGATGGGACTAAATATCGGCATCGGACTCCTTTTGTCATTCAGCTACATTTTGTTCTCCACCATTACCGCAAGTTTTGCGATCAATGGCCTCACTTCCCCTTTTGTGGCTATGGAGATACCCAATGTCCTCTACTTGCTGATCGGTATCATACTTTTCCGCCGAGTCTCCAAGATTTAGACACATTCACCGATTCTAAGAGAGTGTTTGAATCCAGGCACTCTCTCTTAGTGTGCGTCTAAAGCAATTAGCAAAGAAAGAGCGACCCGGAGGCCGCTCTTTCCCGATTCCACTATAAACTATATCTAACTAAACTTGCCCGCATCGTCCATCCTCACGGACGGGTCGATGCTTCGTATCGCATATTGTATAAGTGTAACGAATGACCGGCGCGTTATGTTGGATGCTCCTCCCCTCTGTCCCTGCGACTTTAAGTTTATTCAACATTATTTAACTGAAAAGCTTGCACAACAGCTCAGATTGATTACTTTTGCAATTGTATGGGAGGTGGCGAGAGAGATAAATAGTCCGTCTGTAATAGAATCATAAAATAGAATTATAATGGAGAAGATATCATTTGATGAAATTCGCGAGCTGCTGATGCAGGATCGCTCAGTGAGAAGATTTCATGAGGAGAAGCGAATCTCGCGTGATTCACTTGTGCGGCTTGTAGAGCTGACGCGCTACTGTGCCTCCGGACGCAATATGCAGCCTCTGCGGTATCGCATTTTGTGCATGCGTGAGGAGTGTGAAGCCTTGTTTCCTTTGATTGCCTGGGCCGGATATCTGTCGGAATGGCCGGGTGCGCCGGAAGGTGAGCGTCCGGCCGCCTACATTGTGCAGTGTCTGGACACGCAATATGGCAATAATTGCCTCTGTGATGATGGACTTCATTTGCAGGCCATATCGCTCGGTGCGGTATCGCTCGGACTCGGCGGCTGTATAGTAAAAGCTTTTGATGCGGCTAAAGTGTCTGCTCTGTTGGGATTGGAGCCGAATATGGTGCCGCGATATATCTACGCCCTCGGATATCCCAAGGAGGAGGTTGAGATTGTGGACACTGACGGCAGTTCCGCAGCGGACATCAAATACTATCGCGACGACTCCGGACGTCACTATGTGCCTAAACGGCCCCTCGGCGAGCTTTTGATTTAGACCCCTGCGTTAACATTTTTTGTGGGATGGGGTCTTAGACCCTTAAAATTTCGAAGTCGAAAGTCAATTTGTTACAGCTTTTTATTATGTCCGGCTTTCAAAGTAGGACACGGATACCTATATGGTTACGATATAAGTGATATATTACTTATTCATTGGTATTAATATGGCAAAGTGATAGTTATTTTATGGCGTATGACTTAATTTTTTTTGATTATATTTGTTAATATTAAAAAATATTTATTAAATCCGCTTTAGATTGTACATTCTGAAAGATGCTCAGTAAGTACATATCAATATAGGTATTCACTAAAAAGTTCTGACTATGAGAATTTTTACAACAGTATCAATGGGATTGGCTCTGGCCTTGGCAGCCGGCGCCGCAGTACCCTCTCAGCAGTCGTTGCCGCAGCTCAATGCGGCAAGCAGTGGTAAATCTGT
>CAYSJG010000228.1:0-2918 GCA_964431295.1 uncultured Sangeribacter sp.
ACCTGACCGAAATCTGCGACCCCTGCGTTAACATTTTTTGTGAGATGGGGTCTTAATCGTTTAATTTTCAATTTGCGAATACAGCCAGGATATCTCCTCCGGCCATAGCTCCTCATCCGGAGTCTCAAGTATCAGAGGCAGCCCGTCAAAACGGGGATCGTTGACAAGACGTGTGAAGAAGTCCCGACCGAGAGTGCCCGCGCCTATCGGCGCATGACGGTCCACACGAGAGCCAAGCTCCTTCTTGTCATCATTCAGATGAAGCGCTCGCAGATAGTGCGCACCTATCGTCTCGTCAAATTGACGCCATACCTCACGGTAACCCTCCTCATCACGCAGGTCGTAGCCCGCAGAATAAGCATGACACGTATCTATACACACGCCGATACGGGTCTTGTCCTCCACCTTGTCTATGATGTGAGCGAGCTGCTCGAAGGTAAAGCCCATATTGCTACCCTGACCCGCGGTGTTCTCCAGCACTGCCGTCACACCGAAACTTTTCTCCAAAGCCCGGTTGACCGAATCAGCTATCCGGTCAAGGCATTCCTCCTCCGAACACTCACGCAGATGACTGCCGGGATGGAAATTCAGCATCGTCAGCCCCAACTGCATACATCGCGACATCTCCGACTCGAACGATTTGCGGGACTGACTTAATTTCGCCGGATCAGGACTCCCTAAATTTATCAAAAAATTATCGTGAGGCAAAATTACATCCGGGGTGTAGCCACAGGCCTGACAATTTTCGCGAAATTTGTCAGCCTCCTCGCCACTGATCGGCTTCGATACCCAACGCGATGAACTCCCGGTAAACAGCGCAAAAGCACGCGCACCGATAGCCCGCGCATTCAGGGGGGCGGTATGCACTCCGCCATTCTTACTTACGTGCGCTCCTATGAATTTCATGCAGAATTTTTTAGCCCGCTTGCATCAATTCGGCAAGCCATTGCAAAATTACACGTTTTTTTGCAATTCGGCAACCAAATCAGCAAAAATATCGCCATTCACCCTGTTCCGTAAGGAACGCGCTCTATATTTTCCACACACTACTCGAAGAGACGACGGAAGCATTCCTCCAGTTTACCACACTCCTCTATCTTTATCGTATACTTGTCACGTACACCCTTAAGATTGCCCCG
Source organism: uncultured Sangeribacter sp. (assembly GCA_964431295.1). Classification (GTDB taxonomy): domain Bacteria; phylum Bacteroidota; class Bacteroidia; order Bacteroidales; family Muribaculaceae; genus Lepagella. The sequence goes on from CAYSJG010000228.1 coordinate 1,140, forward strand.
GGGGATAAACACGCGCTCAAAACCGAGCTTCTCTGCCTCGGCCACCCGCTGGTCGATACGGGTCACGGTGCGGATCTCGCCGCTCAGACCCACCTCGCCGATAAATGCCGTGGCACGCGGTATCGATATGTCGAAATTACTCGACATCACGGCTGCCACCACCGCCAGATCCATCGCCGGGTCCTGAAGCTTCAGACCACCCGCCACATTCAGAAACACATCTTTCTGACCCAGACGAAAACGGGCACGCTTCTCAAGGACGGCCAGCAACATATTCAGCCGCCGCTGGTCAAAACCGGTGACGCTGCGCTGAGGTGTGCCGTAAGCCGCACTCGCCACCAATGCCTGAATCTCTACCATAAACGGACGCTGACCTTCCGTCGTCACACCTATCGTGATGCCGCTCATCTCCTCGTCGCGATTCTCGGACAGCAGCATCTCCGACGGATTCTTCACTTCACGGAGACCCTTCTCCACCATCTCGTAGATCCCTATCTCCGAGGTACTGCCAAAACGATTCTTCACCGCCCGCAGGATGCGGTACAGATACTGTCTGTCACCCTCAAACTGCAACACTGTGTCCACGATATGCTCCAGCACCTTCGGACCGGCTATCGCACCATCCTTGTTGATATGCCCTACAAGTATCACCGGCACGCCGCTCTCCTTGGCATAACGCAGCAGCGAAGCCGCGCACTCCCGTACCTGACTCACACTTCCCGCCACACTCTCGATTTCCGACGAGGCTATCGTCTGAATGGAATCCACCAGCACAAGCTGAGGATCCACATTCTCTATCTGAGTGAAGATCCCTTCAAGGGATGTCTCCGTAAGTATATATGTGCTGTCACTTACCTTGCCCAGACGGTCCGCACGTAGTTTCAACTGCGTGGCACTCTCCTCACCGGACACATACAGGATACGGCGACCGCGGATGCTCAGCACATTCTGCAACAACAGCGTCGACTTACCTATACCAGGCTCGCCACCTATCAGCGTCAGACTACCCGCCACAAGGCCGCCACCGAGCACGCGGTTCAACTCGCTGCTCGGCAATTTCAGACGCGGCTCCTCAAGAGGCTCGATCTCCGACAATCTGATCGGCTTGCTCCGAGATACAAGACCGCCGCTACCGGACCGGCCGCGTTTCGACACCGGAGCGACCTTCTCCTCCACAAAACTGTTCCACGCACCGCATCCCGGACACTTTCCCATCCATTTGGGACTCTCATACCCACACTCGGAGCAGAAATATACCGTCTTTGTCTTCATGGCTTATCTTGAATGGCGGAAACAGGACAACGTGATGGCGGTGGCTACAGCCACATTCAGCGACTCCGGATGACTCGACGCATCGTATGGAGGAATCGTCAGACCGAGATTTATCGAACTTCGCATACCGGGAGAGAGACCGTTACCTTCGTTGCCCATCACTATAAAGGCACTCTCCGGCAACTGCGCCGTATAGATATCCTGACCGTCAAGCTCAAGACCCACCATCGGGATGTGGGAATGACGCTCGGCCAGCAGACACAGATCCACATAATCCATTCTCACGGCCGCCACGGCACCCATGCTCGCCTGCACTGTCTTCGGACCGTACACATCCGCCGTCATCGGAGAGGCGAAGATACGCTTCACGCCAAACCAATGCGCGGCCCTGAGTATCGTGCCGAGATTGCCGGGATCCTGGATGCTGTCGAGCATCAGATAGAGATCATCGGGCAGAGGCGTCTCCAGAAGAGAATCTATCGACTCGCTCTCCGGCATACGGTAGAC
>CAYSJG010000229.1:0-2904 GCA_964431295.1 uncultured Sangeribacter sp.
CTGCTGCGGACGCACTGTGATGGCTGTATAGAAATACGTAAAGGCCACAATCATCAGGAAGTACAGGATATTGTATGTCCAGCCATACATGTCGGTCAGAGCCCCGAGGAAGCCGGTATGCTCCGTGGAGAAGCCGGCAAGAGTCACGGGGATAAACATAATGGCCTGAGCGAAGATGATCGGCATTACACCGGCGGCGTTGACCTTCAGAGGTATGTACTGACGGGCGCCTCCGTACTGCTTGTTGCCCACAATCTTCTTGGCATACTGCACGGGTACTTTGCGAGTGCCCTGTACCAGGAGCACTGCGAGACCGATGACGAGCAGCAGAATCACGATTTCCACAAGGAACAGCACCAGACCGCCGCCCGCGGAGTTCATCAGTCTGCCGGTGAACTCCTGAATGAATGCTTCAGGCAGACGGGCGATGATGCCGATAAGGATTATAAAGGAGATACCGTTGCCGATACCCTTCTGGTCGATTCGTTCACCAAGCCACATGATAAACATCGAGCCGGCTGCAAGCACAATGGTCATATAGGCCACTGTCCAGAAACCCATGTCGATGTATCCTCCGGCTGCTGTCACCTGATATTTCAGGTTCATCAGATAGGCCGGGCCCTGAAGCACAAGAATCAGGACTGTAAGGTAGCGGGTGTACTGATTGAGCTTCATTCTTCCGCTCTCACCTTCGCGCTGCATCTTCTGGAAGGAGGGGAGCACCATGCCGAGCAGCTGGATCACGATCGAAGCTGTGATGTACGGCATGATACCGAGGGCGAAGATCGAGGCCTGGGAGAATGCGCCGCCGCTGAACATGTCAAGCAGCTGCATCAGACCGTCGGAAGTGAAGTTCTTGAGTGCCATCAGCGAGTCGGGATTAATACCCGGAAGCACTACATAGCACCCGAAGCGATAGATCACCACAAGCAGCAGCGTGATGCCGAGGCGTGTGCGGAGATCGTCTATGCTCCAGATATTTTTGATTGTTTTGGTGAATCCCATTGTAAAAAGTTATTTTTTGGTGACTGTGCCTCCGGCGGCGGTAATAGCCTCTTCTGCCTTCTTGGAGAAGGCGTCGGCCACTACGTCGATCTTGCGTGTGATAGCGCCGTTGCCGAGGATTTTCACCAACACTTTTTTGGGCACCAGACCGTTGGCGCGAAGGTCATCCACGGTGATCTTCTCAAGGTTGCGAGCTGCTGCAAGAGCCTCGAGAGCGTCAAGGTTGATAGCCTTGTACTCCACACGGTTGATATTCTTGAAACCGAATTTCGGTACACGGCGCTGCAGAGGCATCTGACCGCCCTCGAAGCCGATCTTGCGGCTGTAGCCGGAGCGAGATTTGGCACCCTTGTGACCACGTGTGGAGGTGCCGCCGTAGCCGCTGCCCGTACCGCGACCGATACGTTTCTCTTTCTTATTGCTGCCCTTAGCGGGAGTTAGATTATGAAGTTCCATTGTATTGTCTTCGGATTAGAGTTTTGTCACTTCCACAAGGTGGTGTACGGCTTTCACCATACCGAGGATCGCGGGGGTGTCCTCATGCTCCACTGTGTGATTCATCTTCTTGAGGCCGAGAGCGTCGAGTGTGCGCTTCTGCACGGCCGGGCAGTTGATTCTGCTCTTTATCTGCTTAATAGCTATCTTTGCCATTGTCTGGAGTCTCTTATTTACCGTTGAACACTTTCTCCACGGAGACACCGCGGTTGCGGGCTACCTGCACAGGCGAACGCATCTCGCCAAGAGCGGCGATAGTAGCCTTTACAAGGTTGTGCGCGTTGGAGCTGCCTTTGGACTTGGCGAGCACGTCGGTGATACCTACGCTCTCGAGCACGGCACGCATAGCGCCACCGGCCTTCACACCGGTACCTTCGGAGGCCGGCTTCAGGAAGATGCGCGAGCCGCCAAACTTGGCTGCCTGCTCGTGAGGAATTGTGCCACGGTGTACCGGCACGCGGATAAGATTCTTTTTAGCGGCCTCTACGCCCTTGGCAATGGCGGCCTGTACTTCGTTGGCCTTGCCCAGACCCCAGCCTATGATGCCGTCTTCATTGCCTACCACAACGATTGCGGCGAAGCTGAAGGCACGTCCGCCCTTGGTCACTTTGGTGACACGGTTGATTGCCACAAGGCGATCCTTGAGGTCAAGATCATTGGTGGATTTTACTCGGTTGTTTTTTGTAGCCATCTCTTATTAAAATTTAAGACCGGCCTCGCGAGCTGCGTCGGCCAATGATTTCACTCTGCCGTGGAATAAATAACCGTTGCGGTCAAACACTACGGTTGTGATACCCTTTTCAAGGGCCTTCTTGGCGATCTCGGCGCCTACCTTGGCTGCCACTTCGCACTTTGTGCCACCCTCGAGACCCTTCGAGCTGGCTGCCACCAGAGTGGTGCCGGCGAGGTCATCGATCACCTGCACGTAAATCCCCTTGTTGGAGCGGAACACGCTCATGCGCGGACGCTCGGCTGTGCCGGAGATCTTGCTGCGGATGCGTGTCTTGATCTTATTTCTTCTTGCTATCTTGGATACCATGTTGTGACGTGTTTAATTATTTGGCGTTGGCGGACTTACCCGACTTTCTGCGGATCACCTCGCCCACAAACTTGATACCTTTGCCCTTATAGGGTTCGGGCTTGCGGAGCGAACGGATCTTAGCGCATACCTGACCCAGAAGCTGCTTGTCGGCGCTCTCCAGGATTATCAGCGGGTTTTTGTTTCTTTCACTCTTTGCCTCCACCTTGATCTCTTTGGGGAGCTTGATATAGATGGCATGCGAGAAGCCCAGAGAGAGCTCAAGCACCTGACCTGTGGCTGTGGCACGATAGCCCACGCCTACAAGCTCCATCTCCGTCTTGTAGCCTTCGGATACTCCGACCACCATATTGTGGACAAGAGCA
>CAYSJG010000230.1:0-2899 GCA_964431295.1 uncultured Sangeribacter sp.
GGCATTGTCTCGGCGCAGTGGCGCAGTGTGGGGAGGGAGATGTCGCATATAGTGTCGTCTGCGCCAAGTCCGGCGGCCATCAGCGCGGCATTGCGTCCTACTACGCCGGCTCCCAGTACGAGCACCTTTGCAGGCTTGACGCCCGGCACGCCTCCGAGCAGTACTCCACGGCCTCCCTGCGGTTTTTCAAGGAAGCGGGCCCCCTCTTGTATTGACATGCGTCCGGCCACCTCCGACATGGGGATGAGCAGCGGGAGAGCGCCGCTGCGGTCAGTGACGGTCTCGTAGGCGATGCATGTGGCTCCGCTTGCGAGCATGGCCTCTGTCAGAGGCAGATCGCAGGCGAAGTGGAAATATGTGAAGATGAGTTGCCCTTTCTTCACCAGCTTGTATTCCGGCTCGATAGGTTCCTTCACCTTGATGATCATCTCAGCGGCGGCGTATGTGTCTTCGATAGTCGGGAGAATCTCCGCGCCCACGGCCGCATACGCCTCATCCGGGAAGCCGCTGCCGTCACCGGCAGTGTGCTGCACGTATACTTTATGGCCGTGGGCCACGAGTTCTTTTACACCTGCGGGAGTCGCTCCTACGCGATTCTCGTTGTTTTTGATCTCTTTCGGAATTCCGATAATCATGGTTTTTGAGTTTTAGGGTTATTATTTGAGTGAGAGTTGTGATTTCGGTGATTCTGAGGGTTCAGGATTTACGCATCGCGGCGATAGCGGCTTGTATAGCCTCGATTTTCGTCAGGGCATCGCTCTCCTTCTTACGTTCGAGAGCCACGACTTTTTCCGGGGCGGAGGATACGAATCTCTCGTTGGAGAGCTTCTTGCGTACGCCGGCGAGGAATCCTTCCTGATATTTGAGGTCAGCCTCGAGCTTGGATATTTCGGCTTCAATGTCGATATTTCCGTCCAGAGGCATGGCATATTCCACAGCCCCGACCATGAATGCCTGCGACATGGCTCCCTTCTGCTCCACGGGTGTGATCTCCTTGAGATTGCCCATCTTGACGAGTACGGGGTTGAAAGTCGCATCGTGATCGCCTTTGACCTCAAGCTGCATCTGCTCCTTTTGCGGTATCTGTTTCTGCTTGCGGATGGTGCGTATGCCGGCCACAATCTCCTTGAGAGTCTCGAATCTTGCGAGTGTCAGCTGAGCGTCCTTGATCTCCTTCGGCTCCGGCATGCGGGCATTCATGATGCTTTCTCCCTCGGAGCGCGTGGCGAGATGCTGCCAAAGTTCCTCTGTGATGAAAGGCATGAAGGGATGGAGCATGCGCAGCAGCGAGTCGAAGTATCTGAGTGTGGCCTGCATGGTGGCATGGTCCATAGGCTCGCCGTAGGCGGGCTTGACAATCTCGAGATACCAGGAGGAGAACTCGTCCCAGAAGAGTTTGTATACAGCCATCAGTGCCTCGGAGATGCGGAATTTGCCCATCAGGTCCTCCACCTCGGCGAGTGTGGCGGAGAGTCTGGCGTCAAACCATTCGGCGGCCAGTCTTGAAGCCTCCGGCTGCGGGATATCTTCAGTGCGCCATCCCTTGACGAGACGGAATGCGTTCCAGATTTTATTGCAGAAATTGCGTCCCTGCTCGCAGAGCGAGTCATCATACATAATGTCGTTGCCGGCGGGTGCGGCGAGCATAAGTCCCATGCGCACGCCGTCGGCGCCGTATGTGTCTATGAGATTGAGCGGGTCGGGAGAGTTGCCAAGCGACTTCGACATTTTGCGGCCGATTTTATCGCGAACTATGCCTGTGAAATAGACATTGCCAAATGGCTTCTCGCCGATGTATTCCATCCCGGCCATGATCATGCGGGCCACCCAGAAGAATATTATGTCCGGCGCAGTGACGAGCGTGGCCGTCGGGTAATAGTAGTCTATCTCCTTGTTGTGCGGCTCGAGTATGCCGTTGAAGAGAGTGATGGGCCAAAGCCAGGAGGAGAACCATGTGTCGAGCGCCCCTTCGTCCTGAGTGAGGTCTTCGGGTTTAAGATCGAGTCCGGAGGCCTTGCGGGCTTTCTCGAGAGCTTCCTCGGCAGTCTCGGCTACCGAGATGGCCGTCTCGCCATTGGCATCGGTGTAATAGTATGCCGGTATGCGGTGACCCCACCAAAGCTGTCGGCTGATACACCAGTCCTGGATATTTTCGAGCCATACACGGTATGTGCTCTTGTATTTCTCCGGCACGAAGCGGATGTCGCCGTCCATGACAGGTCCGAGGGCTATGTCGGCAAAATGCTTCATCCTGACAAACCATTGGAGCGAGAGTCGGGGCTCGATGGGTACTTTGGTGCGTTCTGAATAGCCGACATTGTTGGTATAGTCCTCGATTTTCTCCATCAGTCCGGCCTCCTGGAGGTCTTTGGCGATGGCTCTTCTTACCTCAAAGCGGTCCATCCCCTTGTAGCGGCCGCCATGCTCGTTGAGAGTGCCGTCTTCGTTGAAGATGTCGATGGTCTCGAGATTGTGGGTTTTGCCGAGCATGTAGTCGTTTTTGTCATGCGCGGGAGTGACTTTGAGGCATCCTGTGCCGAATTCGATGTCTACATATCTGTCCTCAATCACAGGGATCTCTCTGCCCACCAGCGGTACGATGACGCGCTTACCCTTGAGCCATGCGTTTTTGGGATCTTTCGGGTTGATGCACATCGCGGTGTCGCCCATGATGGTCTCCGGACGTGTGGTGGCCACGATGGCGTAGCGTCCCTCCGGATCGCCTGCTACCTTGTATCTCAGATAGTAGAGTTTGCTCTTCTCCTCCACATAATTCACCTCATCGTCAGAGATGGCGGTGCAGTTTTGCGGATCCCAGTTGACCATACGGAGTCCGCGGTAGAGGAGACCTTTGTCGTAAAGGTCGCAGAAGACCTTGGTGACGCTCTTGGAGCGTTTT
>CAYSJG010000231.1:0-2897 GCA_964431295.1 uncultured Sangeribacter sp.
GTGGGGATGCAGAGTGTGCCGTCAAGGATGAATGCCGGCGACGAAATGTCCCATGCTGAGTATCCGCGTGCCTCGAATGTGTTGCGGATACCTCCGTTGGGGAATGAGGAGGCGTCGGGCTCCTGCTGTACGAGGAGTTTGCCGGAGAATTTCTCCACCACTCCCCCTTTGCCGTCATGCTCTATGAAGGCGTCGTGCTTCTCGGCGGTGCCTCCGGTCAGAGGGTGAAACCAGTGGGTGTAGTGACGGGCTCCGCAGTCGATGGCCCATTTCTTCATCCCCTCGGCCACGGAGTCGGCGAGCTTCAGGGAGATGGTCTTCTTGTTGTCGATGGCGTCCACGAGAGCTTCGTATGTGTCGCGGGGAAGGTATTCAAACATTTTGCGACGGTTGAAGACCTGACTTGCGTACAGTCTGTCTGCTCTCTCGGAAGGGATATCGACCTTCACTGCTTTGCGCGAGGATGCTTCCTCCACACTTTTGAATCTGAGATCTGACATGATTATATTTATAATACTGACATGATGATGTATATACGAAATTTCATATCGGCCAGAGGTCGCTGATGCGCCGTATGGCTTCCTGAGTGTTGTCGGATGTGTTGAATCCGGTAAATCTGATGCACCCATTGCCTGCTTCGCCGAAGCCTGCACCGGGGGTCGAGGTGAGGTGCAGACGGTCGAGCAGCAGGTCAAAGAGCTGCCAGGAGTCGAGGTCTGACTGCGGCTTAAACCATACGTAGGGTGAGTTGACGCCTCCGGTCACCTGACATCCATGCTTCAGCAGGGATGCGCGAAGGGCCTTGGCATTGGCCATATATGCATCTATATGCCGGCGCACAGCCTTCTGTCCTTCAGGTGTATAAAGTGCTTCCGCTCCTCTCTGGACTATGTATCCCACTCCGTTGAATTTAGTGCATTGACGGCGCAGCCACATCTTCTGCAACGACATCTCTTCTCCGTCTTCGCCGGGATATGTGAGGGTGGTGGGTACGACTGTGTAGCCGCACCGTACGCCGGTGAATCCGGCGGTCTTGGAGAAGCTGCGCACCTCTATGGCGCAGCGGTCGGCTCCCTCCACTTCGTATATGGAGCGTGCCACACCCTCTTCGGTGACGTAGGCTTCGTAGGCTGAGTCGAAGATGATCAGCGATCTGTGGCGCAGGGCGTAATCCACCCATTCTTTCAGCTGGCTCACGGTCATTGCGGCTCCGGTAGGATTGCCGGGGGAGCAGAGATATATGACGTCGGGCGCGGGGGAGCCGGATGCGGCGTCCTCTGCGGGGAGGGGTGGCAAAAAACCGTTGTCGAAACTTCCCGGGAGATATGTGATGTTGCTCCAGCGGCCATGGTCGAGGGTGCCGGCGCGGCCGTCGATCACGTTGGCATCCACGTATACCGGATAGACTGGGTCGGCCACGGCTATGCGCACATTGTGTCCGAAAAGGTCGCCTAAATTGCCGCAGTCGCTTTTCGCTCCGTCGGATATGAATATGTCTTCGGAAGTGATATTTGATATGCCGCGGGCGGCATAGTCTGCCTCTGCAATTTTTTCGCGCAGAAACCCGTATCCCTGTTCAGGTCCGTAGCCGTGAAATCCGGCGTATGTGCCCATGTCGGCTACGGCTTTGGTCATGGCATGTACCACCGGCTCGGGAAGCGGCAGCGAGACATCGCCGATGTCCATGCGTATGATGTCGGCACCGGGGTGATGTCCGCGGTAGGCGGCCACACGACGTGCCACCTCTGAGAAGAGGTAGCTGTGCGGCATCTTGCTGAAATTCATATTCGGGGTAAACATTGCTCTTCTTTATAAATGCCGTGTAATCAGTAATGCGTGAAATCAGTAATGTATGTCTTATTTCAAATCTTGAATCCCGGATCGGTGAAGTAAATCCCTTCGGCCGTGGTGTGGGCCTCTCCCGTGAGGAAGATATGGTTGGATATCCTGTCCCATTCCACAGTGAGTGTTCCTCCGGGGAGACGGATGTCGGCTTTGCGGGCGAGCAGGCCTTTGGTGACTCCTGCCGCGAGTGTGGCGCAAGCTCCGGTGCCGCATGCCAGTGTGATGCCGCTGCCGCGCTCCCATACTCTGACCACTGCTTCTCCGGGGGATTTTACATCGACAAATTCGATGTTGGCCTTTTCTGGCCAGCAGGGGGCGCACTCCATAGCGGGGCCGTTGCCTATTACAAATGTGTCGGATAGATTGTCGGTGAACAGGACTCCGTGAGGATTGCCCATGCTGACGGATACCGCGGAAAAGTCGCCGGCGGGTATCTGCATTGTCACTTCGCCGAATACTTTCGGTCGTCCCATATCCACAGTGACGCTCTTCACTGTGCCGCTGCCGTCGGTATGCAGGTGAAGCACCTTGATGCCGGCGAGTGTCTCGAGTGTGACTTCTGTCTTGTCGGTAAATCCGCGCTCGTAGACGTATTTGCCTATGCATCTGCTGGCATTGCCGCACATCTCCGCCTCGGAGCCGTCGGCGTTGAACATGCGCATACGAAAATCAGCGATGTCGGAGGGGAGAATGACTACAAGGCCGTCGCTGCCTATTCCGAATTGTCGGTGGGAAATCCTTCGCGACAACTCCGGGAGGTCGCGATAACTGTTATTGATGCCGTCGAGGTAGATATAGTCATTGCCTGCACCGTGCATCTTTACAAATTCTATACAGCCGAGGTTATTTGCCGTGGTTTGGCTGCATTTGTTTTTGGGGTTAGCCATAAGATGACCGATTAAAGTGCAAAGGTAATAAAAAAATTAAAAATAATAAAAATTATGACTTTTTTGCACTTGCTTCCGGCAAAAATGGCTAATTATGCTTTTGCTCGCGGCTTTAGCCTGAATAATTCATAGACCCGCAAAAAAAGAACGCCCCTCTTGCATATC
>CAYSJG010000232.1:0-2894 GCA_964431295.1 uncultured Sangeribacter sp.
TTGAGAGGGATTGTCATTCACTAAAAGTAAGCCCAACTTCTCCCTTTCAAGAAGTTGGACTCACTGATTTATGGTTTAGCGGACAGTAATAATATTTTTTAAAAGTATGAGAGGGACTTTTGAGGTTTTAACTTTAACCGCTTGTATGACCCCTATTTTAGAATATTTTAGTAATTTTGCAACTACAGTACATCAAATTCTGAAAATGACCAAGTAATTATCACAAAGACATACGGTGAGAACCGAAAAACTTTGAAACTCCTTCGTAGTCGTTACGGGCTTTGGTCGGCCTTCAGATGCTACGTTGGAGTTTCTGTTTATATTATGGCGACAAGCACTCAACAGAAACAGGAACTATTCAAAGCGATATGGGCGACCGCCGAGGACTTGCGCAACTCGGTGGACGGCTGGGATTTCAAGAGCTATGTCCTAGGCATCCTTTTCTATCGCTTCATATCCGAGAATATCACCAACTACATAAATCAGATGCAGCGGGCGGCAGGTGACACCGATTTTGACTACGCCAATTTCTCCGACGAGGAAGCTGCCGGAGCGAAGGATGACCTTGTGCGTGAAAAAGGTTTCTTCATCCTGCCGTCACAGTTGTTCTGCAATGTGCGTAAAAGAGCCAAAAATGACCTGAACCTGAATGTGACGCTCGACGGAATATTCAAGGCTATCGAAGCATCGGCTGTCGGCACAGAAAGCGAACCTGACCTAAAAGGACTTTTCGGCGATATTGATGTAAACTCCAACAAACTCGGTGGCACCGTCGAGAAGCGCAACGAGCAGCTCACCAAGATTCTCAATAACATTGGTGGCATCGACCTCAAAGGGGAATACAACGACAATCAGATTGACATGTTCGGAGATGCTTACGAGTTTCTGATGACTATGTATGCCTCTAATGCCGGCAAGAGCGGCGGCGAGTTCTTCACCCCGCAGGAAGTCAGCGAACTGTTGGCCCGTATCGTGAGCCATAACCGCGAATATGTCAACAAAGTTTATGACCCCGCCTGCGGTTCCGGCTCACTGCTGTTGCAGTTTGCCAAAGTGCTTGGCAAGGAGAACGTGAAGAAAGGTTTCTTCGGCCAGGAACTGAACATAACGACCTACAACCTGTGTCGCATAAACATGTTCCTCCACGACATCAATTATGCACATTTCGACATACAGAACGGCGACACCCTCCTTGACCCTCGTCATTGGGACGATGAACCGTTTGACGCGATAGTCAGCAATCCGCCGTATTCAACAAAGTGGATCGGCAAAGATAATCCATTGCTCATCAACGACCCACGCTTTGCGCCAGCCGGTGTCCTCGCGCCTAAAAGCAAGAGTGACCTTGCCTTTACTATGCACATGCTCCACTGGCTATCGACTGAGGGTACTGCAGCAATCATCGAATTCCCCGGTGTGCTCTATCGCAGTGGCGACGAACAAAAGATTCGCAAATATCTTGTTGACAACAACTATGTCGATACCGTCATACAGTTGCCGCCCAACCTGTTCTTCGGCGTGACGATAGCCACCTGTATAATCGTACTCAAGAAATCGAAGCGCGAAAACAATACTCTGTTCATCGACGCATCGAACCTCTTTGTGCATGAAGGCAACAAGAATAAGCTCTCACCCGAAAACATCGCCGCCATCGTCGCCGAATATGCAGACCGTAAAGTCATTCCTCACTTCTCGGCTATCATCGACAACAAAACCATTGCTGAGAATGGCTACAACCTCTCTGTCAGCAGCTATGTTGAAGCAGAGGACACACGTCCTCAGACTGATATCAAGGAGCTGAATGCCCGAATTGCCCGCATTGTCGAACATGAAAACCGGCTCCGTGCCGAAATTGATGCCATAATCGCAGACATCGAAACACAAATGTCATGAAGATCCTACCATTCCAAGCCGTAAAAGATAAAATCGTCACAATCGGCGAACAGTCTGTAATACTTGATTTCAATGTCGCCGAATTATACGGTGTCAAGACTAAAGAAGTCAATCAGGCTGTAAAGAACAATCCTGAAAAGTTCCCTGAGGGATACGTTTTTGAGCTTGATAATAAACAGATTGCAGATTTGCGGTCAAAAAATTTGACCGCAAACAGCAAAAGTCGTGTTGCACCAAAGGCTTTCACCGAGAAAGGACTTTATATGCTCGCAACTATTCTGAAAGGAGAAGTTGCAACTTCAACCACAATTTCAATAATTGAGGCATTTGCAAAGCTGCGGGAACTTTCGCGTACAATCGGTGAACTGTCAGCAAATCCCGGTCAGTATGAGCAACGCTCACTGATGCAGAAGAGTGGCGAAATCATGGCAGACCTTTTCGGGGAAGATATGCAGACAAGTGAAACAGAAACGGAGATTGAGCTGAACTTTGCAGTCCTGAAACTCAAACACACCATCAAACGTAAGGGAAAATGAGTAAACTACAAGAACTGATACAAGCACTTTGCCCCGACGGTGTGCCATTCAAGCCGTTGGGGGAACTCTGTGAAATTAAGACGGGGAAAGGAATTACCAAAAAAGATGCTGAAAAAGGCGGCAATTATCCTATTATCAGCGGAGGACAAGCTCCTATGGGACTCTTTCACATTTCCAATAGAAAAGCCAATACTGTAACCGTATCTCGCGTGGGAGCGTATGCAGGTTTTGTCAGTTTAATCAAGGAGGACTTTTATCTTAATGATAAATGCTTCTCAATCATTCCACTATACGACAATCTCCGTGTGCCTTTCTTGTATTATTATTTGAAACACATTGAAGAGCGCATAAAGGAACGCCAAAGCGAAGGTGGTGTGCCGACAATCAATACACAAAAGGTTGGAGCAGTTACGATTCCTGTTCCTCCGATTGATGTGCAAGAGGAAATCGTAAAAATTCTCGACC
>CAYSJG010000233.1:0-593 GCA_964431295.1 uncultured Sangeribacter sp.
ATTTTTTGTGGGATGGGGTCTAAATCTCTGCCCGGAGTATTCAGCCGGTTTGGCGTCGTGCTCGTATTTATGCCGTCCATTCCTAAAACAGTCTTGCTACTTCACGAGCAATTTTCTGCCGTTGAGAAAGAGGAGCGTGTCGGTGATGTCGCTGATGTAGTTCTCCCCTGCCTGCAATTCTATCTCGCGCGATGTGCCGTTGAGCATAGAGATTGTGACGCTGCGATTCCTGTCGGAGGAGATGCGCAGCATTCCGTCTGCACAACTCATCGTAAGCCCTTCCTCAGGTGTTGTCAATGAAATACCTGAAATTTCGCCGGTCGGTCCTGAAAAGTTGTAGACGGAATTGTTGACAAATTCCAGATCGGCAGTCTGTTTTATTCCGGAGGCTGTGATATCGTTGAAAATAATGTTGGTCGGTTCTGTATCATGTTCGAATGAGTATTCCCAAGCTGGCTTCCCTTCATAAGAGATTGGAGTCATCTCAGCGCCGGGCCATGTACCTGTCTGGGTAATGCCTCCTCCCCAGGTAAATACGTACACGGGACTCCAGCTGACGTCAGGATCGCAGAATATCACATGAAACTTTTTCT
>CAYSJG010000233.1:603-2872 GCA_964431295.1 uncultured Sangeribacter sp.
GTAAACGGCTCATATGGATGATTCCCCTTGTCGAGCATAAACTGCAGAGGGATGTTGACACGCTCTGACCAATATCTTTCATTATGGTCAGCGCCTTCTGCTATGTATGAAAGAAGGCTGCCCGCTTCTTTGTCATAGCCCTTCGACGCGACGATCTGCAATGCCTTCTCGTTCCATACCGGATATGAACTGTCGAGTCCGACAGTGCCGTGATCGAAATAAAGTTTATGAGTTTCAGCCGAGGGTAAGTTGTCATTCATGTAGTCGAGCATGGCATTGGGAAAAATCGTGCTGTTGTAATCGAAATTTCCGATCCAGTGGGTTGAGATGCATGCGGCTCCACCATATACCTCCGGATATTCGCAGATTGCATAAAGGGAGGCGAGACCTCCCATGCTCGAGCCCATGATGAATGTGTTATCCCTGTCGGGATATGTGTTAAACTCTGCATCAATCGCCCTCTTGAGATCATTGGCGAGGAAGGATATGTAGGCATCACTGTGCGACTCGCCGCCGATGATCGGCTTAATACCGGAAGCATTAAGCTTATCCGCGGGGATATAGTCGGTAATCACTTTCTGGCAGAGATAGTCGGAACTGCGGAGATTTTCGCGGTTGTGCACGCCCACGATAATCGGAGTCTGAAATTCCTCCCACTGCGACAATCGCGACAATGCATTGTCAATCTCCCAGGATACACCGCCATAGCTGATTGCGGGATCGAAGAGATTCTGCCCGTCGTGCATATATACCACCGGATATCTTTTACCGTCGGCGGGATCATACCCCTCCGGAAGAAGCACATCCACGAGATAATCGGCGTTGAGCTTTGAGCAATGAGCCTTATATCTTTTTGTCGTGCCCCATGTGCATGCCGGCGTGAAATCTGTCTGCTCGGCGAGAATCTGCCGCTGGTCGAAACTTTCTGCGTATGTATAACCGGATAAGGCGCATATAAGCGCCGGTATTAATAATCGTTTCATAAAATTGTATCTTAGAGTCTTATCAAGCGTCACTGCATTATTTGATCTGAATTTTGGTAGGAGGCACTCCTTCGATTTTATAGAAAACTACCACGGTAGCAAATTCGGCTTCATCGGAGGCATTGCACACATCCCGCCCTCCGAGGAAAGCTTCCGGATCGGTTCCCTCTCTGAAAGCCCGGGGAATCAAAGAGGACTCGGGAAGTTCTGCTTCGGCAACCTGAATGTCGTGCGCAAAGAATGCGATTCTTTCACCATCTGCGGTCATCTCCATGCGGTCGCCGGGCACCAGACGCGAGAATGGCGCGACCCTCTTGTTCCCCTTTACAAATATGTTGAAAAGTTCCGCCGTACAGTCGGCATGGGCAGCCAGAACTCTCTGCACATTCGAAACATACGGCTCGGACTTCTGACCCGCTGTATGGCGACGTTTCTTCGGCGTCTTGAACAGTTTCAAGACACCGGCGATTAAGAGCGCAAACACGGAAGAACCGGGTGAATAATATCTGAAAGGCATAAATAATCTCGTTTGTTTTGCAAATATACTAAATTACCCGACGATAAGACAAAAAAGCCACAAATTAATCGCATCTCTCCTACCTCACCCCCGAGAGTATTAACAAGAAGAATCCCCTAAGAACAGACACCGAGGTTGCGAATGCATCTGAACTCCGTACCTGTCCCTAAGTTCACAGTCTCGCTCGCGGGGGCGGGAAGGCGTAGAATATGAGTAATTTTGCGGCTTTGCTATATTTTTAATAACTTTGCACTGAAATTCGGGGGGCTCAGGTCGCATGTCGACTTTTTTCTCTCGGACGGGCTCACGTCTGCTCTTGCCCCCACTGCATATATTATACTACATCATGATACAAGTCAGCAACTTAGGAATACAATTCGGAAAAAGGACTCTTTTTCAGGATGTCAACCTCACTTTCACCCACGGCAACTGCTACGGTATTATAGGCGCCAACGGTGCGGGTAAGTCCACGCTTATGCGCATCCTCTCCGGTCAGCTCTCCCCTACTCACGGCACCGTCACTTTCGGCCCGGGAGAACGCCTCTCTGTCCTCTCACAGGACCACTTCGAGTTTGACGAATGCACCGTCATAGAGACAGTGTTGCGCGGCCATACTGTCCTCTGGGACATCATGCAGGAGAAGGATGCCATCTACGCTAAGCCTGACTTCAGCGACGAGGACGGCATACGCGCCGCCGAGCTCGAGGAGAAATTCGCCGAGCTCGAGGGATGGAACGCTGAATCGGACGCCGCAGCTCTCCTCTCCGGT
>CAYSJG010000234.1:0-2849 GCA_964431295.1 uncultured Sangeribacter sp.
GGAGATGTCGCCGACGGAGAGCCCGTGCTCGTCAGGGTACACAGCAGCTGCATCCCCGGCGACACATTCGCCGCACTGCGCGGCGAATGCGGAGAGCAGCTCCATCTCGCCATGCAGATGATAGAGAAAGAGGGGCGCGGAGCCATCATATATCTCAGCCAGGAGGGAAGAGGTATCGGACTCATGGACAAGATCGCCGCTTACAAACTTCAGGAAAACGGCCTCGACACCATAGATGCCAATCTACATCTCGGACATAAGGCCGACGAACGCGACTACGGCGCCGGAGCATCCATACTCCACGAACTCGGCATCAGCCGCATGCGCCTGATGACCAACAATCCGGTGAAGCGCATCGGACTCGAAGGATACGGACTCGAAGTGGTGGAAAACATACCGCTCGAAATCGAGCCCAACAAATACAACCGCTATTACATGCACACCAAAAAGACACGCATGGGCCACGATCTCCATAAAGTGGACTAAATCGCTGAATAAGCTAAAAAGTAAGAGCAGCCCCCATTCCGCCAGGGATGGGGGCTGCAATATATCTGATATCTGCAATGATCAGAGCGCGTCTCTTATCAGAACGAAATACCGGAAAATCCCATGAAAGCCATGGCAAGTATTCCGGCGGAGATGAGCGCCAGAGGCACACCACGCATCGACGACGGAGTGTCGGCAAGGCTCAGCTGCTCACGTATACCCGCGAATATCCAGAGCGCGAGAGTGAATCCCAGCGCCGTACTCACACCGTACGTCAGCGACTCCATAAGAGTATAGCCCTTCTGAATCACGAGGATAGCCACACCGAGCACCGCACAGTTAGTGGTGATAAGCGGCAGAAAGACACCTAGAGCCTGATAAAGCGACGGCACTGTCTTCTTCATCACAATCTCCAGCAGCTGCACAAGAAACGCGATTACAAGTATAAAGACTATCGTCTGAAGATACTGCAGACCGAGAGGATTGAGCACATACTCCTGCAGCAGCCATGCCACCACAGTGGCGAGCGTCATGACAAAGGTCACCGCCGCACCCATGCCGAGAGCCGAATCCGTGCGCTTGGACACACCTAAGAAGGGGCATATCCCCAGAAATTGCGACAATACGATATTATTGATGAATATCGCAGTGACTATGATTGAGATATACAACATATTTTTCTCTATTTACAGCTCTTATTATAGCTCTATTAACAGCTCAAATTATAGCTCAATGATGATGCGAACTGAGCCCGCGCAACCTGTTGACGATCGCTATCAGATATCCCAGGGCGATAAAGGCACCCGGAGCAAGCACGAATACCAGCATACCGTAATCCTCGCCAAACACCTCGGCGCCGAATATGCGGCCGGTGCCGAGAAGTTCGCGGACTGCACCGAGGATGGTCAGCGCCAGCGTAAAACCTATGCCGCAGCCAAGACCGTCGACGGCAGAAGGGAGTACGCCGTGACGTCCCGCGAATGCCTCCGCGCGTCCGAGAAGTATGCAATTGACCACAATAAGCGGGATGAAGATACCAAGAGAAGCATTGAGCGCCGGCATCCACGCGCTTATCACCAGCTGCAGAGCCGTCACAAAAGTCGCGATCAGTATGATATAGGCCGGTATGCGCACCTTGTCAGGGATAAGATTTTTCAGCGCCGACACGGCAACATTGCTGCATACGAGCACCGCGGCTGTGGCCACACCCATCATCAGGCCGTTGATCGCCGAAGAGGTAGTGCCGAGAGTCGCACACATACCCAGCAGCAGGACAAACACCGGATTGGAAGGCAAGATGCCGTTGTACAGCAGCTTGAGATATCTCTTAATTGTCTCTGTATTCATCGCTACGATTGATTTTGATGTTCACTTGTATGGTCATCCGCATTTCTCCCCTCCGGATGCTTCTCATGGCCTGATGAAGCACCGCTTGCGGCATCCGCCTCCTTCACCTCCTGATGCTTCTCATGGCCTGATGAAGCACCGCTTGCGGCATCCGCCTCCTTCAGCATCGATTCCCCTTGAGAGGTCGCATACTGCCGGCAAGCCTCATAAGAAGCGGACACAAGCCATAGGAACGCCCTTGAAGATATTGTGGCCGCCGTGATGGCATCCACATCGCCGCCGTCCTTTGTAGGAGTGAATGACTCAGTCGCCGGTGAACGGCCTATGACACTTCTTGCCGCCGTCGGATCGCGAAACCATAATTCCATCTTCGAGCCGAGACCGGGCGTCTCCGCATGCTTAAGCACGCGATAATCCACCACATTGCCTTTGCTGTCAAATCCGCATATCACAGTAATGTCACCGCCGAAGCCGCGGTTGGTGGTGCCTTTGACCGCCGCACCCACAAGACGACTCCCCTCCCTGGCCGGATAGACTTCAAATTCTGCGTTCTCCACCTTGACAGTTGACATATCCGCCTCCGGATTATTGTCATGAGGAGGAAGCACCTCCGAGATCGCCTCGCTCTGCTGACGGGCCGCCGCCTCGTCTATCGGCTGCTTGGTGACTCCGTATAGCAGACTGAGACACAGACCTGACAGCAGCGCGATACCACCGAGAGAGAGTATCATATTGGGAAGCGTAGATTTAAACTTCTTCATATCGCAGCCTCCTTTCCTGATTCACGCCGGCGCTGCTCGGCGAGCCTCGCCTTTTCACATTTGCGACGTTCCCTCGCACCGAACACCTCCGGCCTGCAATACCTGTTGAGCAGAGGAGTCACACTGTTCATCAGCAATATCGCAAACGACACACCCTCCGGATATGCTCCGTATCGGCGTATGATTATCGTGATAAAACCTATCATGACGGCATATATAGCCTGTCCGGATCTGGTCATGGGAGAGGTCACATAG
>CAYSJG010000235.1:0-2846 GCA_964431295.1 uncultured Sangeribacter sp.
AACACTCTCGGCAAAGTCTGCACCTTCAGCTCACCCGAGGCGAGAAAATCCTGATTGACTGTCGTTATTTCCAGCTCTCCACGGGCTGACGGCTTGATATGCGCCGCCACATCCACCACCTTGTTGGGGTAGAAATACAGACCTACCACCGCATAATTGCTCTTGGGATGCTCAGGCTTCTCCTCAATCGAGAGACAATTACCATTGGCATCAAACTCCGCCACACCGTATCTCTCAGGATCATCCACCCAATATCCGAACACAGTAGCCTTCCCCTCATCCTCTGCCGACTTCACGGCATCATGCAGCAACTCTGAAAACCGTGCGCCATGAAAGATATTGTCACCCAGCACAAGGCATACACTGTCATCACCGATAAAATCACGCCCTATTATGAAAGCCTGGGCAAGACCATCAGGCGAAGGCTGCTCGGCATACGAGAATTTCACACCATAATCGCTCCCATCGCCCAGAAGACGCTCAAAAGCCGGCAAATCAGCCGGAGTGGAGATAATGAGAATCTCACGGATACCGGCATGCATCAGCGTCGATATCGGATAGTACACCATGGGCTTGTCATAGATAGGGAGCAACTGCTTGCTCACCCCCTTGGTGATAGGATATAATCGAGTGCCGGATCCACCGGCCAGTACGATGCCTTTCATTTTTCAGGTTATAACGATTAATAACACATATTGTCGCATCCCCACTCTCTCCTGCGGACACAACGACATGCAAATATAACAATTTATCTCGGTATACACAACAACACACCCATTTGATACAACAATAGACCACGGCTCTTTCATTTAAACTTGTGCTTTAGACCCCATACCACAAAAAATGTTAACGCAGGGGTCTTAGAGCGCGTTTCTTACCTTAAATGAAAGAGCCGTGGATTTTTTACTGCGTCTTCTCCACCGAATGACTATCGGCCCGCTCCGAATGCAGCCCGGTCTCAAAATGTATCTTGTTCATTTCAAGCGGACTGAGAACCTCTGCTCCGGGTATCTGCGTCGCATCTGGCTTCGCTATCTTCTTCATCCTGATATATTCCTAACTCTTGTTTATTTTCTTCATTACGGCGTTTAGGCCCATAAGCACGGCCACATAAGCGCCACCCATCTCAAACAATGGCAATCGAAGCGGGAAGACGCCGCTCCACCAGCCTCCCAACAGAAATCAGATAAACTGTCACCAAAGCAAGGTCTGCACCGTCTCACACAACGTGCACCACGCATTTATCACAAATTTCTGATATTAAATGCTCCATATTGTGATCGGCAGGCAACAGCCGTTGATAAGCGCCAGCCAATGCGCCTGTCCAGGAAACAGTAACAGAAGAAGAGTCGACACGGAAAAATACGTCATCCCTACTTCGCTCCAGCTGAACAGTCCATAAAATGTCGAGGCCTTTTGCTCAAGCACTGTGTCGCATCCGTGCTTTTGCAATATTCCACAGAACTTGTCGGCAGCGTGGCTCTTCACGCGCATACTCTTGAGCATCAGAAGATAGCACACCACCATACCCGCGATATCCGTAGCAAGAAGAAAAATCAGCGACAGATGCCGCCCGATACCGCTCTGTATAAAGCCGACAGCTCCCAGAAAAATCAAGGCCAACGCAAATGCCCATCTCTTGACTGCCTCAGCCACCTCGCTGAAGTGGTGCTTCCTGTAGTCAGGCTCTATCGAGGTCGAATCCGGATAAACCAGCAATACCACTCCCGTGAATTTATTGAGGAAATCATCAAAAGGCTTTGTATAATGCTCGTGATAATAGGTATAGCCTATCACCCCTCCACCATTTTCATCGGCCGTGATGGAATCCACTATTACGAATCCGGTGCCAAGTTGAGCGATGAAGGGAGCGGGCAACTTGAGCATTTGCGATTTGTCGCCGAGCCGAACGCCCTCCGATGCGATGCCGTAATCGCTCAGCAATCGGGAAAAACCAAACAGCGACATAAAAGGCATCGTATGAAACCGCTCGTCGGAATAATCACCCGTATGCGGCACCTCAATCACCTTCAACAGATCAGACAGTATTGTTGTACCCTTCATCTACTCTTACGAATCACAGCAATCCTGAATCTTCTCTGCGAGCACATTGCCCAGCATCTCACCCTGGCCTCGCCACAGTTCCTCGCCATCCTTGAACAAGATGAAGGTAGGTATAGACGACGCTCCCAGCTCCTGAGCCAATTCCGGATTATCGTCAATGTCAAACTGATACACGTTGACCTTGCCCGCAAAAAGCGCCTTGATATCCTCTACTACTGGCATCATTCGTTGGCAATGAGGGCACCACGATGCATAAAATTCCACAAGAACCGTACCCTTGTCGTCCTTAAGCTGACAGATGTCATTATTCATAGTTATCTGTTTTATGTGTTTTTCAATCATAACTATAACGTCCGACAATCGCAACTGGTTTACATCATCCGGCAATCAATTCGCAGCGCTCCCCCGAATATCTCAGAGAAGCACTGAAAAGTGCAGAAAAGCGAAATATCAGAATTACGACCGATTCCACATCCCTTTTGTTCATCAAAGAACACTTCCCACAAAAAAACAAAAATAAAAAACGCGCCAATATTTTGTGCATTCGCAAAAAATGCCTAATTTTGCACCGCTATCGAAAACGACCACGGAAAGATGCCGGAGCGGTCGAACGGGACGGTCTCGAAAACCGGTGTACTCGTACGGGTACCCAGGGTTCGAATCCCTGTCTTTCCGCAAACAATAAAGCCAAATCCGCTGTAAGCCAACAACTTACAACGGATTTTATTTTATATACATACAAAAATACATACAAATTGCCGGACAATCCAAGACCCATACAG
>CAYSJG010000236.1:0-2828 GCA_964431295.1 uncultured Sangeribacter sp.
TTTAACTTGCTGAGCTGCATCAAAAATCGGTCGCCCCTGCGTTAACATTTTTTTGGGATGGGGTCTAAATTCAGGCCATAGAGAGACCTCATCTGTTTCTCTATGGCCTGAATCTGTGCTGAATCTCTCCAGAATATATCCGGAATCTATTCTGTGGCGACTACCCGAATGTTATTTCACGATATATTTGCGGCCTTTATGGATATAGATGCCGGGATTGTCGGGGGTGTTGCAGATTTTGACACCTTGCAGAGTGTACCAGACATTGTCTTCCTCAGAGTCGGCGGTTAAATTGCTTACAGCGGTCTGGCTGTTGGCTCCAAGGTCATCGAAGGCAAAATAGGACGGTGTCAGGGGTCCATACTCATTGGTCTTTGTAGTCACCATGCTGAAGCGCAGGCAATCAGTCTCGCCGAGCGACGAGAGGTCGAGCCATTGCCATGTGTCGAGCGCGTAGTGCTTCTCGGCATCGGCGTCGGTATAATCCGCGAGATAAAACTCTACTGTGGCAGTAGCTTCATTATCCTTGATATTTTGCACGATGAGCTTGAGGTAGTCGCCGGTGGCGAAAGGTCCGGTCATGTTGTCACCCTCCTTGATGGAGCTGAGTGTCCAGGCCGTATTGGTGACCCACATACCGCTCACCACGGCGGGTGATTCAAGTTTTACATCAGCGTTTCCGGCATACGGATCGCAGTAGCACACGCCGTAATTGGCGGAATTATGTCCTCCTCCGACAGCATTCTTCATCTGGTCCTCCATGTTCCAGAATGATGTATATTTGGTGGACGTCAGGTCGGCATAACCGAAGAGTCCCCAGGAGGCATACTCATGGTTGTAGGTATTTGGAAATGTGAATGCCCCGGAAGTAAATGTGCCTGCTGAATATTCAGTATCGGCGACATCACCGACCCAGTATGACTCGGCAGCGAGGTTCAGGTCATCAAAAGTGGCGGGAATCACCTGAGCGGAGACATGTGTGGCAGCGATTGAAGCACCGATGACGCAAAGTAAAAATTTTTTCATGGATATAATATTGTTATATAGAGGAGCGCCTCCGTTGTGGAAGCGCTCCTGTAAGATTGTGATTTATTTCAAATTGAGCAGTTCGGCGATTTTCTCACCTGCGACAGCAAGTCCGTCGGCATCCTTGCCTCCGGCCTGCGCGTAGAAGGGTTGACCACCGCCGCCGCCTTTGATGGCTTTAGCCGCTTCGCGCACTATCTGAGAAGCATTGTATCCCTCTTTGACCAAGTCATCGGTAAGAGATACCGTGAGCATAGGTTTGTTGGCCGGCGAAACGGTAGTGCCGATAAATGCAGTAGGTCCGTCAGCCTGTTTGCGAACCTCAAAGGCGACATTCTTGACCACTTCAGGGAGTCTTACGCCGCTGAGTGAAGCCACTTTCACTCCGTTGATCTCCTTGGCGGAAGCGACGACCTCCTTGACAATCGCTTTCATACGCTCATTGAAGTATTCATCCACCTCGTGATGTAGCTCAGAGTTCTCCTTGATGGCTTTTTCGACGGCGCTGCGTATGTCGCTTGTGGCTCCAAGGAGTCTGGAGACATCATTGAGAGTGTCCTGAAGCTTGTCAAGCATATTCTCCACACCGGCGGCGCTGACAGCCTCGATGCGTCGTATGCCGGCTGCGATGGAGCTCTCGTTGACTATGCGGATCATGCCGATATTGCCGGTATTGGCAACATGTGTGCCGCCGCAGAGCTCTATGCTGTCGCCGAATTTGACCACACGCACCTTGTCGCCGTACTTCTCGCCGAAGAGGGCCATGGCTCCGAGCGCCTTTGCTTCGGCGATCGGGCAGTCGCGTCGCTCCTCCAGCGGGAGAGCGCGGCGTATTCGCTCGTTGACCATGTGTTCCACTTTGCGCAGCTCCTCCGGAGTCACTTTCTGGAAATGCGAGAAGTCGAAGCGTAGTCCTTCAGGAGTGACGTATGATCCTTTCTGCTCCACATGAGTGCCGAGCAGCTCGCGGAGCGCCTCATGGATGAGATGGGTCGCGCTGTGGTTGGCAGAGATCGCAGCCCGCGCTTCGGTGTCGATTTTGGCGGTGAAAGTGTCAGCGGGATTTTCCGGCATCTTGCTGACGAGATGCACTCCGACATTGTTTTCTCTCTTGGTGTCGAAGACTTCTATCGTGCGTCCCTCGGAGTCGGTGAGCGTACCGCGGTCACCGACCTGTCCGCCCATTTCGGCATAGAAGGGGGTCTCTTCGAGCATAATCTGATAATACTCTTTACCCTTCTGCTTTACATGCCTGTAGCGGAGTATGCGGGTATCGGTCTCTGTGCTGTCGTAGCCCACGAATTTCTGTTCTCCGTCGTGGAGTATTACCCAGTCTCCGGCCTCTGTGGCTGCGGCGCTGCGGGCACGTGCCTTCTGTTTCTCCATCTCGGTGCGGAATCCCTCTTCATCGAGCGTCATGCCGTTTTCACGCAATATCAGCTCAGTGAGGTCAAGCGGAAATCCGAATGTATCGTAGAGTGTGAAGGCGTCAGTGCCTGAAAGCTCGCTTTTGCCTTCGGCTTTGAGGATGTTGATTTTATCTTCGAGCAGGTGTATCCCCTTGTCAAGTGTGCGGAGGAATGCCTCCTCCTCCTCCTTGATGACTCTCTTGATCAGGTCGGACTGCGCCGCTACTTCGGGATAAGCGTCACCCATCTGAGCAGTGAGCGTGTCCACCAGACGGTGCATGAAGGGTTCTTTCTGTCCGAGGAAGGTATATGCGTAGCGTACAGCGCGGCGGAGAATACGTCTGATGACATATCCGGCCTTGGCGTTGGAGGGGAGCTGTGAGTCGGCGATGG
>CAYSJG010000237.1:0-2783 GCA_964431295.1 uncultured Sangeribacter sp.
CCATTGTTGAGGTGTAGACAAATAAAAAACGTGGACTTTTTGCTTCGTCTACGTTCTTGAGGTATCGCCAAACACCTAACTGCCATATACGAGTAAAAGCCCACGGTTAACCGTGAGCATCAACTTTTACTCTTGGCAGTTCTTTCTAATTGGCGATTTTCAAGAACAAGAATAAAGCTAACGCTTTTTATTTTATATGTCTTTAATTGACTATGCTACATAGGCAGTTTGCGATTTAGTTATTTGGGTACAAAGGTACAAAAATTTATTTATACTTGTGTGCTTTTCAGTCAACTATATCAAATATTCGGATTAAATTCGTTAACTTTGCACTAATAATTGAGGTGTCTAACCTCATCAAATAGAAAAATAATAATGGTAAACCACAACGTAAACCATAAAATAACAGAACTTATTAACTCTTTGAAAAACAAAGAGAAAATCAAAATACTTTTCGTGTGTCTGGGCAATATATGTCGCAGTCCGGCGGCTGAGGGTGTGATGCTCGATGTGCTTTCCGACAAGCATGACCGCGACCGCTGGCTGGTGGACTCCGCGGGCACGGGAGATTATCATGTGGGCGATCTTCCCGACAGGCGCATGCGCCTGCACGCACGGATGCGCGGACTCGAACTGACGCACATCTGCCGTCAGGTGAGAGAAAGCGATTTCGATGATTTCGACATCATCATAGCTATGGATGCCTCCAATGAGCGCAATCTCCGCAGATTGGCTCCTACGTCCGAGGCTGAGGAGAAGATTGTGCCGATGAGCACATTCTTCAGTCTCGCCACGAGATATGACTATGTCCCCGACCCATACTATGAAGGCGCCGAGGGATTCGAGCTCGTGCTCGACCTCCTGCAGGATGCCTGCCGCAATCTCTACGACACAGTCACGCTAAGTCATAAGTCATAAGTCATAAGACCTAAGGAGAAGTCATAAGTCATAAGACCGAAGTCCTCTGACCTCTAACCTAAGTCTTCTGACCTCTGACTTAGATTAGATGTCCGGCTGGGTAGAGAGTACGAGTTTGCGACAGGGCATGACCTCGCTGATTTTAGCCAGCAGAGGCATGATATTTATGTATGCCTGTGTCAGCACCACGAAGTTCAGCTCTGTCTGTTGCTTCTCGTAGTTATACTCGAGATAGAAAGTGGAGAGGTGGATATCATTTTCCTTAAACACCTTGCGGTAGGGCTCTATGCTGCTTACAATTCCCGCTACCGACAAGCTGATCACCTTGCTCTCGTGACCAAGTTTGCGGCGCTTCTCGTAATGCTCAAACGATACCAGCGTCAGTAAAATCAGGGCCGTCGCACCGAGCGAGCAGAGATACATGCCGATGCCTACGGCCATGCCGATGATAGCGGTCATCCAGATACCGGCGGCGGTGGTAAGTCCTCTCACGGCACCCTTCAGATGTATCATCGCTCCGCCGCCGAGGAAACCTATGCCGGTGATCACCTGAGCCGCGATACGGCCCGGGTCGCCGTTCTTAAGTCCGAGATATTCCTGCGGCACATATATGGAGAGCAGCATAGCCAGACACGCGCCCATGGAGATGAGAGCAAATGTGCGTATGCCGGCTATCTGACCCTTGCGTTTACGTTCGGCACCCACGATCATGCCCAGTAGCATGCTGAGCACCAGTCGAAAAAGGCTGTTGGTGAGATTGACCTCCAGGGAATTCAGGTTGTCGTAGATTATTTCTAAAGCTTGCAGCATATTCTGAGTTTAGGAGTTTATGAGTTTAGGAGTCGTTTATGGGATTATCAGGGATATCAGGGCTTCGGCGCTCAGACCGGGGATGATTTTTTCGGGATCTGTTTTCTCAATCTGCGCGGCGAGAGGGTTGATGGAGCAGACTGTCCCGTTGAGGGATGCGCAGAGCAGTGTCTCTACATCCTCGCTCATGAAGAAATCGCCCGATATGCGGAAGTCAGCTATCGTATTGTCGGGAGTAAGGTCATAATCCACGCAGAATTCGCCGAGCCCTTCGAGCCTGGATTGTCGGCAAATGTGATGTGTTTCCCCTTGAGAGCCATTTGCGGACTCTCTCTCCTCGGCGGCCTCTCTTATACGCATGAAGGAGGGGGCGTAATATCCCTGCTCTATCTTTTCGATTTCAGCGAGATCTCCGGCCGTCACGATGTATGGATTGCCGTCAGTGATGCGGTCGATCACGAATCGCTCAAACTCGGAGGGTGAAAGTGTAATCCCCTCGTTTTTGAGGCAGGTGACACGGGATTGCACTGATTTGACCCCTTTTGATTCGAGTTTGGCCTTGGAGGGGGTCAACGCGTTGGCGATATGCCGCAGGTCGAAATTATATAGCATTGTACCGTGGGCTATACAGCGGCCCGGGAGATGATAGAAGGCATTTCCGGCGATTTTCCGGTCATTGACGGTGATGTCGTTGCGGCCGGTGCTGCGCGCATTTATGCCAAGACTCTGCAGAGCATCCGCTATCATGGCAGTATAGCGCGCAAATTCAGTTGTCACCTCATCGCCGTCGGTGATATAGGAAAACATGAAATTTTCACGGTCGGCAAAGACGGCCCCCCCTCCCGAGCGGCGTCTCACCACGTCTATGCCGTTTTTCCGGCAATATTCGAGATTGACCTCTTTATTCACATCCTGATTTCTGCCGCATATCACAGTCGGGCTGACCTGCCAGGAGAAGATATAGTCTCCGGCCGTTAGTCTGCGCGCTACCCACTCCTCAGTGGCGAGAAAGAAAGGGAGGCGCCGGTTGTAAGTGTCGATCTCTTCGGGGAATG
>CAYSJG010000238.1:0-2756 GCA_964431295.1 uncultured Sangeribacter sp.
GAGGAAGTCCATTTTAATCATGCCTGTATCCTCGATAAGACTGCCTTCATACTGTGTGGAGATGACTTTCTCATCACCGTCCTGAACCATGGAGACCGGTACCCAGTCAGTGATGTCGTCACGTCCTATTATAATGCCGCAGGCATGGATACCTGTGCCGCGGATATTTCCTTCGAGCTGACCAGCATACTTCATCACTTCTCTCACTTGCGGATCAGGACTGTTGACCTCCGCTGCAAATTCTTTGGAATATTTTGTGAGGTTCTTGAAGTTTATTTTAGGCGATTTGCCATCTACGTCAGGCAGACGGTCCACCACAAGCTTGGCAAGGCGCGATGATTCGGGTATGGGCATATCCATGACGCGAGCCACATCCTTGATTGATGACTTTGTGGCCATGGTCTGGAAGGTGATGATATGGGCCACCTTTTCCGCGCCATACTTCTCCGTAACATAGCGCAACACTTCGTAGCGGCCGTCATCATCGAAGTCTACATCAATATCAGGGAGAGATATACGGTCAGGATTGAGAAACCTCTCAAACAGAAGATCATACTTGATGGGATCTATCTGGGTGATACCGAGACAATATGCAGCTGCACTTCCTGCAGCCGAACCACGTCCCGGACCTACGCTTACACCCAGCTGCGTACGCGCTGCGTTGATGAAGTCCTGGACTATCAGGAAGTATCCGGGAAATCCCATAGTTTTCATGATATAGAGCTCAAATTTGAGTCGCTCGGCCACCTCCGGTGTCAGAGGATCGCCGTAACGTTTCTTCGCTCCCTCCATCGTCAGCTTCTCCAGATAATCCGCCTCAAATTTTATGCGGTATAGCTTGTCATAACCGCCCAGACGCGCTATCTTCTTCTCGCCATCTTCACGCGACAAAACAACATTGCCGTTCTCATCCTGTGTAAACTCGTCATAGAGCATCTCCTCTGTGATACGGTTGCGATATTCAGCTTCGCTGCCGAAGTCTGCGGGAATTTCAAAATTCGGCATAATAGGCGCATGGTCGATGGAGTAGAACTCTACCTTGTCGAGTATCTCCTGAGTGTTGGCTATCGCCTCCGGGATATCGGAAAAGATATTTGCCATGTCCTCAGGTGATTTCAGCCATTCCTGCTTGGTGTAATGCATGCGCGGCTCGTTGAATTTCTTGTTCATCGAGACGCAGATGAGCCGGTCATGAGCTTCGGCGTCATCCTCGTATGTAAAGTGGACATCATTGGTGGCCACAACTTTTATATTGTGCTTTTTCGAAAAGTCGAGGAGCACTTCATTGACCTTTTGCTGCTCCGGATATACCTCCCGGTTCGCATTCTCCTTAAAGGTCTGATGGCGCTGCAATTCAAGATAATAGTCATCGCCAAACACTTTCTTGAACCATAATACGAGGCGTTCTGCCCCCTCGATGTCGTTGCGGAGTATCAGCTGCGGCACTTCACCACCAAGGCATGCTGAGCAGACTATCAGCCCTTCGGCATGGCTCTCCAGCTCATATCGGTCTGTGCGTGGCTTGAAGTAGAATCCCTCGGTCCAGGCTTTGCTGACCAGCTTGATAAGATTCTTGTACCCCTTGTAATTCTTTGCGAGCACTATGAGATGAAAACCGTTGTCCGACTTGGATTTGCGGTCTGTCAGCCTGTCCTGGGCACAATACATCTCGCAGCCTATTATCGGCTTGAACTTCTCGGAGGGCTCTTTGCCGCCGTTGATTTTATTGACGTAATTGAAGAATTCCTTAATGCCGAACATGTTTCCGTGGTCTGTAAGGGCGATCCCTCGCATACCGTCGGCGATTGCCTTGTCGACGAGTTCGCTTACTGAAGCCTTGCCGTCAAGAAGGCTGTATTGTGAATGGACGTGAAGATGAGTGAATGATGGTGTAGACATACTGCAAATTTAATCTTTTAATATGAAATATGGAAATAATTACTAACTTTGCATCATAGCACCGAGATTTCAGCGCGGAGAAGCTCCCGCTGTTGATGCCATCAGGTCTCTGTCTATTTTAAAAACATAGCACAATTACTTACTAATCATAAACTAACCATGAAGGATAATAGAATTCTGCTTTCCAATGAATGGCCGGAAATGCCTGAGTTCAAAGAGGGTATTCGCCGCGCACCCGATCGCGGATACACGCTTACCCCGGAAAAAACCAAAACAGCGCTTAAAAATGCGCTCCGCTATCTCCCTGAGGAGCTTCACGCCAAGGCTGCTCCCGAATTTCTCGAAGAGCTTCGCACGCGCGGGCGCATCTACGCCTATCGCTGGCGTCCGCAGGGTGACCTCAAGGCTAAGCCCATCGACGAGTACAAGGGCAAATGCCTCGCCGGCAAGGCATTTCAGGTAATGATTGACAACAACCTCTGTTTCGACATCGCGCTCTACCCGTATGAGCTTGTGACTTATGGCGAGACCGGACAGGTATGTCAAAACTGGCTGCAATACAACTTGATAAAGAAATATCTTGAGGAGCTCACCGATGAGCAGACTCTCGTAGTAGAGAGCGGACATCCTCTCGGCCTATTCCCTTCGCGCAAGGATGCGCCTCGTGTCATCATTACCAATGCCATGATGGTGGGTATGTTTGACAATCTGCACGACTGGCACGAAGCTATGCAGTTGGGTGTGGCCAATTATGGCCAGATGACTGCCGGAGGATGGATGTATATCGGCCCCCAGGGTATCGTCCACGGTACTTTCAACACTATACTCAACGCCGGCCGTATGAAATTAGGCGTGCC
>CAYSJG010000239.1:0-2747 GCA_964431295.1 uncultured Sangeribacter sp.
AGAGGAGACTGCTGTATTTTCGCCACAAAAAAACTCTCATGAAAACCGACAGCAATGCTTACTCCGAGGTAACAATCACATTCGGCCCGGCCACGGATTCGCCGGAGATTATTTGCCGGGACGGCGAAGTGCAGTCAGGATGGCCTCAAGAGGACACCTCCGATGATGGCAATCAGGACGATACAGAGACCGATCCTCCGCAATATCAGACTATTGTGGAGGTGGAGAAGGGGGATATCCTCGCCTCGCTTCCCAAAGATGCCCGACTCCTCTGCATCCACAGTTCCACTCTCTTCGAAGGCTGGAAATACATCGCTCTCACATCCGACAACAGGATCCTTGTCGGGGACTCCGCCAATCCTGCGGATGTAAGGGTGGCGGCCGTATGGGACGAAGCATATTTCGGCACTCTCAGCGTGGCTCTGCCGCGAGGCTTGATCGTGACCATCGTCGGCTCGAAAGCTACCGCATGGCTCGTGAGGGATGCGGAAGGAGCCTATACATTCCGCCCCTCTCTGCCGTCGGCGCCTGAATGCAGCGTATCACTCTATGACGCAGCTCTCGAACCCTATATACTGACTGAAGAGTCCGACGCAGCCCTCACGGTAGAGACGAGCCTCAAGGGTACGGGGATCACTTACGAGCAGCTGGAGGCATGGATAGACCATGGGACAGTACACGGCATCTCCCGGGCTGTACGCGAAGAGATACGCTCCGCCGTGGCCGACAAATTCGAGGCATATCTGGAAGCGGCATACGCCGCCGGCTTCACCACGTCACCGATTATATGGGCAGCCTCGCGCAGCGGCCGCCTCCCCTCCCACGTGGCACGCATCGGCACATTCGCCACTCCCCTGCTCATAATCGACTCATGGAATATGGCCGACGATATCCTGCACCTCTCACTATACTGCACACTGCGGCCGCAATACGCCTCGGCATTCTACACGATTGACGCAGACGAGGCCGCATGGAGCGACTTCTTCCCACGACTCGAGGTGTATGCCTCACGCGGTGTAAGATGGTGGGAGACTCCTGTCTCAGGCGCCTGCGCCTCCTCCTCACGTCGCGAACGCTCATTTAAGATAAGCGAAATGAAGAATATCACACACCGCGATGAGCAGCACCGCGGATTTCAAGTGGTATGCGCAACGGCCGCGGAGCTCGCTGTCAGAGTGGAAAACGAAGCTAAGCTGCGCATCGCGGGCAGCATCGCGGCCGACAGAGCGCAGACCGGGATGTTCAGACTCCGGCTCAGCGACACCGGCGACATCTTTACGCCGGACTACAATGATTTCCGCACCCCTTCCGGTTCTACAGGCTGCGTCACCGATGAGGGGTTTGTGATTTGCCGCGGAGCTGAAGTGCTCAGCAGCCATCCGGACTACCCCGTTCTATACCCCTACTCACTGACAGCCGGCGACACTGCCGTCACAGGCGTAGTCACGGCCCTGCAAAGCCGCTCGGCATCACCCGGAGGGATTACTCCGCTGACACTCTTCAGCGGCGACGGCATACGCCTGCTCGCCTCCGACGGTCACGGTGCCTACGGCATCTCGCGCCTTATATCACGCGACGCACTCTCCACACAGGGAGGCGTAACGGCGGCCGACGCCGCGGCAGCCTGCATCACCACAAGAGGACTTATGGAGATCAGCGGCACCAAACGGACACTCCTCTCCGTCGATCTGCCCGACACCGTAACTGAATCACCGCAACAGCTCGCTTACAGTTACAGAGATGATATCTACCTCCTCTGCAGAAAGGAGGATGCGCACATCTTCGACAAGACGACCGGCAAATGGATTGACCTGACATTCAGACTCGGCAATCCGATAAATATCGACGGGGAGACCGCCGCGCTTGATGAAGACAACAGGCTTGTCACCATCAGGATACTCCGCAAGCAGGTATTGATAGCCGATACAGAGGAGGCCGACGGGGATGCATCAGAGGGGACTTACGGCGATGATTCGGAAACGGTTTCCGAATCGGCTTATGAAGCGGCTTCCGCCGACACCGGCGTCGCAACGGAGACTCCGACATGCTATCTCACTCGTGCATTGAAATTCGGCGCCTGGTGGCAGTTGAAACGCATCGGCGCCGTATATCCTGACGAAGGGACGGAAAAATGGGTGCTCGAAAGCAGCGACGACCTCGAACACTGGGCCACCGAGATGTCGGGCAGCACTCCGCGCCGGGGGCTGAGAATGGGCGCACACCGCTATTGGAGAGTGCGATTATACCCCCACAGCAGGGCCGGAGCGCCGCAGACACGCATTTACTCACTTATATGTAGTGTAAAAAAGCTGGAAATTTTGTAAATTTGCACTTTCAAGAGCAAAACTCTTAGAGAGTGTTAAATTCAAACACTCTCTTACAAAGGCAAATTAGACCCCGACTCACATAAGGCACAATCATAGTATATGCATAGTATATGCCAAGCCATCGGTGATTGAGGTTTTTAGAACCCTTTTATATGCAGCAGAACATACGCAATATTGCCATCATCGCCCATGTAGACCATGGCAAAACGACCCTTGTGGACAAGATGCTTCTCGCCGGACATCTCTTCCGCGACAATCAGACCACCGGCGACCTCATCCTTGACAACAACGATCTGGAGCGTGAGAGAGGTATAACAATCCTCTCCAAAAACGTCTCCATCCGCTATAAGGACACAAAGATCAATATTATCGACACTCCGGGACACTCCGACTTCGGCGGAGAGGTGGAGCGTGTGCTCA
>CAYSJG010000240.1:0-2737 GCA_964431295.1 uncultured Sangeribacter sp.
TTTTATTGGTTTTATCTTGCGTTCCGAACCGGTCCGAAATCGCGGCAGTATTATAGCATAAACTCTGGAAATATATTCTGCTTTCGGAAAGTTATTCCGAATTCGGCTTTTATGACTTTTCAAGGCAATAGGACACTCGCTACATCAAAAGTATTGATTGACAAATATATAGAAGCGTAATTGCAAAATTTTAGATATGCCTATAAACCTATTTTGCAACACTTGGGTTAGTATGGGCAAAAGCGCAAATTCTTGCGTTAACCGAAAAAATAATGAAACAATAAACATCAAACCCAAAATGATCCCAGCCATGAGCAAGTATCAACTCGCCCTGACCGAGACTGAGTTCTTCCGGAACTTGATAGCCGGAAAGAACGACAACCTACCCGTAGCCTACAAGGACTTCGTGGTTGAAGTAAGCAACGTCTGCTCCAATGCCGAGAACCAGATGGTAGCCATAACTGCTCTCGTGCTTGTTGAGGTGGAATTTCACCACCTTCTGTCCAAATCTGAGCTTCATGCTCTGAATGAGGAGTTGACATCGTTCATCGTTAAGGCCCTCGACTATATCCGTCGGACCTTATCTCATCTCAAAGAGGTGGGCAACAAACCGGTGAACATGAATGTGGTTCCTGCCGGAGATATTGACACCTCCGTCAACATGACATGGAATGCCAGCAAAACCGACATAGTTGAACTGGCTTACGCCTTCAAGGTGGCCAAATGCTTCGAGGGCGATGTGACCGTGAAGCAGATAGCGGAACAGCTCTGCCTCCTGTTCAACACCACTATGCCGGACGAGAACTACACATACAAGAAGTTTTGCGACATGCGCGTTCGCGGCGGATGCAACTCGAAGCGCAACAAGCGCCGCACCTACTTCCTTGACCGCATCTCGGACAACCTCAACGACCACATGGATAAACTCGACCGTGAGGATTGTGGAGATTAAGGATAATGTCCGACCACTGAATCCACTCCAATATATAATTGTCTTTTTGTTTTTGTATTTGTCATTATTCATATTTTAGGTTGAAAATGAAAGAAACCCAGTCGCTCCGGGATGGAACGGCTGGATTTCGCTATATACGCCGGTTACTTCATGCGAAGCAATGGCCGGAGCTTCTTATCGCTCTGTCGCTCCGGGTTATTTCTAACTTCATATCAGTCTTTATGGTCAGGTAGCGTAATCTGTTTTATATCAGGCGACCGATTTCATCAAGTTCTTCCTGACTGACGCCGAGCTGCGATTTGTTGCGGTAATGCAAGGCTTTGACGTTTTCGAGCATCTGTTTCATGAGAGCCGCTTCCTGAGGTGCCAATTCCATGATGCGGTTGATTCTGTTCTGTCGAATCATCTGTTGGACGACTTCGGCATCAGAAGCCGCCACCTCAGGGCTGAGACCATCGTAGAGGCCCGTAAAGGCATCATACTTGTCGTGCTCAAAACGGTCATATTCTTCACTGCATTTACGTAATATGGAGTAGCAGTTGGCGATGCGGCTGATTACTTTCGGGTCGTCGATGTTGCGCCAGATGTCGAAATTCGAGGAGAATACAGCTTCGGTCGATGTGTCGATGGGATGTATCTTATGCGAATAGAAGGCAGAGATAAACATCTGAAGCGTGTCTGCGCTCACCGGCTCGGATGCGTCGTACTTCCCTTTGACGTATTGAAATATGGAATCCTGCTGCTCCATCACGGCGACGAGTCGCTCGGTGCTTCTGATTGACACATCGAGATTATGCATGGTCAGCATCACTATCTTGCGGGCCATCGACTCTTTGTCGCTCTTTTCGGAGCAATAGGTCACGCCAACCGTGAGCACGACGCCGATTATCGTGCCGATAACGGTAATCATGAATTCCGGGAGCAGTTTCCTGTATTTTTGTCCGGAAGAAGTGCTTCCCGGCTTTTTTGTCTTATGGAAGAATCGCATCAGTTTTGGCTATATTCAGATTCCTATATTCTCATTTGTATACTCGTACCTGACCGTCGGTCCAGACGTTAAGTCCGTAGCCGGTATAACCGTAGACGCGGATATTGTTGCCGGCGGAGTCATATTTTCACCTTGTGCGAGGAGACTTCTATGTCGAGAATCCGGTTTTATCTGACAAAAGTTTTTTTGCCGTTAATGATATAAAAGCCGGGGAGCAGGCTGTCGACAGGACGGTCTATTTTCACGCCTGTAAGAGTATAGATTCCCTCAGGGTCAAGGTTTTCATCCCAGACGATGTCGCTGATGCCCGAATCTTTATGATAACGGATATTGACATAGACAGTATTCCGGACAAAGTAGCTGTTATACGGATGTACACCTACACTTGCTTCGATTGTATCGTTGAATCCGTCATCTATAAATGAATAATCGACATCAAGCACATCGTTTTTCACTGTGTAGTGAAGACGGTCGGTGAAAAAGCCGTCGTCAAGGTCGTCTTCTTCATCGGGTATCACAAATTCCAGTCCCTGCGGGTCGTAGATATAATCTCTAAGATTTATAGTCAGCGAGCCTGACAAGGTCCCGGTATCAAAAGATATGCCTTCGGGGGCAATAGGTTTCGGGCCCTCGTTGAGCATTAATTTCTCGCGGACGGTATAGGACAGTGTGAGTTCGGCGGAATTGTCGGGATTGGCTCGGTCAGTAATTCTTACCGTGAAGGGATATGTGCCCAAAGGAGTATTTTCATGTACATCAAATTCTATGTGAATCTTTCCGCTGAACAGACTGCTATA
>CAYSJG010000241.1:0-2734 GCA_964431295.1 uncultured Sangeribacter sp.
GTAGCTTACGTTGATGTTCTTGAAGACAAGATAGTTGCTCGAAGTAAGCCAGCGGGTAGTGCCTGATGCGGAGTTGTTGATATATGTGTCGGTGTTGGCCTGGGGCACGCCGTTGGGGTCGATGCGGTTGGGGCTGTCGGCAGTCATGCCTGCGGGAGCCTCTGTCCAGGAGTTGAGCATATCTTTATGGATTGCGCTGGGTGTGTCGCCTACCGACATGAATCCTGCATATACGCTGTCAAGAGTCTTGCCTCCGAGTCCGTAAGTGAAGAGGGCGCTGAAGTTGATGCCCTTCCAGGAGAGCTGTGTGCCGAAGGATCCGAATACAGTAGGTATCGAGGAGCCGGCGAGCACGCGGCCTGCATACTGGGGCTTGGTGGTGTAGAGCTGTCCGTTGATTTCCACGAGGGCGTTTTCGTTGCGGGCGTTCTCAATATAGGAATTGTATGTGGACTCGCTGAATACGAAGTCGCCGTTGTCGGTGTAAGTGTAGAAGTCGTATGAGGACTTGTCGATAGTATAGAGTGCCTGACCAGTGAGCTGGTCTACACCGGCGTAGGGTGTGAGGAAGAATTCATATCTTGATTTTCCCTCGGAGAGGATACGGTCGCCGGAGTAGATGTTGCGGCTGTTAGGCAGCTTGGTGATCTTGTTGTCGAGGAATGTGGCGTCCAGACTGAGGCTCCATACGAATTCGGGAGTGCGGATGAGGTCGCCGTTGAATGCGAGCTCCCAGCCGTTGTTGCGCATGGTGCCGATGTTGGCGAGCACAGTGTTGTTGTATCCGTCATTGTTGGTCATGCCGGATGATGCGGGCTGAGTGACATAGAAGAGGAGGTC
The DNA here is from genome assembly GCA_964431295.1 of uncultured Sangeribacter sp. Taxonomy (GTDB): domain Bacteria; phylum Bacteroidota; class Bacteroidia; order Bacteroidales; family Muribaculaceae; genus Lepagella. Next base: position 841 of record CAYSJG010000241.1, read on the forward strand.
GGCGTTGACCTTGTTGAAGAATCCGATGGAGAAGTTGAATCTCTCCTGCCAGAGCGAGCCTTCGAGAGCGAGGTCAAGAGTCTTGGTAGCCTCCCATTTCACATCGTTGGCGGCGGACTGTGAGGGTATGAGCGCGTACATCCCTTCGTAGGGAGCGGCCTGTCCGTAGATGGACCAGTAGGCGTATGCACCGGCGGACCTACAGTTGCCGACGGAGCCGTAGGCGGCGCGGAGTTTCAGATAGTCGAGCCAGAGGAGGTCCTGCATGAATTTCTCCTTGGAGATAACCCAGCTGGCGCCGACGCTCCAGAATGTACCCCAGCGGTTGCCTTTGGCGAAGCGTGATGTGCCGTCGCGGCGGATGGAGAATTCACCGAAGTATTTCTGCGAGTAGTTGTAGCGTACGCGTCCGAGGTATGACTCGTCGTGGATTTCGGCGATGCCGCCGTTGCGTCCGAGATATTCGGTGAAGTTGGAGACATTGTAGATGTCGGGGAACTGCTGCTGTGCCATGGTGAACATGGTTACCTCCTGCCTGTCGACGGTGTTCTCGTGGTGGAGAAGTGCGTCTACATGGTGCATGCCGTACTCATGGCTCCAGTTGAGCTCCTGAAGGAAAGTGTGCTGACGGTAGTCGCCATATTCGGGTGAGAACATGCCTATGCCCACGGCGGAGCCCATCTCGTTGTTGGAGTATGACCAGGAGTTGGTCTTGTCGCGGTGGATGTTGCCGCGGATAGTGAATTCAAATCCGTAGGGGATCACAGCTGTGCCGTAGATAGAGCCGTCGATGACGGTGGCGGAGTTGTTGGCCTTGTCGGCGCGTGAAGTGAAGCCGATGTTGGAGCCCTGGAGATAGCCTGCGCTGTTCCAGATGGGCTGTCCGTTTTCGTCATACACGATGTTGCCCTGTGCGTCGTGGCGGTAGTAGGGATAGATAGGAGCCATGGACATGGTGGAGAAGATGTCGTTGACCGAGCCGGCCTCGATGTCCTGGAAGGCCTGCTCCTGCTGTGTGGCGGCGAGGTTGACGCCGAATTTGAAGTAGCTTACCGGATTGAAGTTGGCGTTGATACGGGCGTTGAAGCGCTCGAAGTCGGTAGCTACGGTATAACCGTGCTCCTTAAGATAGCCGACTGAAGCGAAGATGTTGTATTTGTCGGAAGCGGCGGCAGCGTTGATGTTGTATTCCTGACGATATCCGGACTTAACGCTTACAGCGTCCCACCAGTCGAGGTCAGTATAGCCGGGGAGGTAGGAAGCGGGGATGAGGTTGCCGTTGCTGTCAAAGAGCTGGTTGTCGGGCACACCGTAGATGTTGTTGAGCGCAAAGGCGTCGATGAAGTTGTCGCGGTAGTAAGATACTGCTTCACGCTTGTTGGCGTAAGTCTGGCTGGATACGCCGCCGTTGACGAGCGCTTCAAATGATTTCTCCATCCAGTCGTTGGGGCCGAGTCGGTCGTAGTTGGGTATACCTTTGGTGTACATACCCTGACGTACCTGAAGCGTAACGTCGATTTTGCCGACAGATTTAGCCTTCTTGGTGGTGATGAGGATGACGCCGTTGGCACCCTTGTTACCGTAAAGTGCGCAGGAGGCGGCGTCCTTAAGTACGGACATTGACTCGATGTCGGCGGGGTTGAGGTCAGCGACAGTGCCGTTGTAAGGTATGCCGTCCACTACATAGAGCGGGGCGTTGGTGCCGTTGATGGAGTTGAATCCGCGGATGATGATGTCGGGGGATGCACCCGGCATACCTACAGTATTGTTGACCTGCACGCCGGGGGCGTTACCCTCGAGGGCGGCGGTGACTGAAGTCACGGGGCGGTCTTCAATCTCTTTGGCGCCTACCACGGCTACCGAACCGGTGAGAGACTCTTTTGTCGCAGTGCCG
>CAYSJG010000242.1:0-1348 GCA_964431295.1 uncultured Sangeribacter sp.
ACCTTGGATGCTTGACATCTGCTGGGAAGCTTTAGATGTCAGCGAGGCATCACTAATGCCTGAAACTCGCAGCAAAGGCGGAGAGGGGTTTCCGCCATTGCAAGTAAATATCAGCTCAGAGATGGCTTTGAGAAAGCGACCTGTGAGGGTCAGCCTAAAAAGAAATAACCTTGAATATGCCGTGAAAGACTCCCTTGAATCAAATGCCGTGAAAATACCTGAATCTACGCCATGAAAAATAATTGAGGACTGCATGTCGCTTCTCCTTCGCTGACGGTTAGTTGCATCATGGGCTCCGCTGAATAGTCAGAATAAATCCTCAGCCCCTAAGAAACTGTCTGAATTTAACACGCTCTAAAATTCGTGCCACGGACTGCGGAGAATTTCCGAATTTGTGTTTTTGAAAAAAATGTGTTAATTTTGCGGCGACAAACGCTTATATTATATAATAAAGGCCGTCAATGGTTTTCGCATTATTGCAGGGAGTCGTGAGTAGGATTCACAGATTATAGACAGACCGACGACGGCAACATACTGTTATCATATACAATAATAATATGTGTGGAATAGTAGGATATGTCGGAGATCGCAATGTCTACGATGTGCTTATAAATGGTCTGCATAGACTTGAATATCGTGGTTACGACAGCGCCGGCGTGGCATTGGTCACCACAGAAGGTAAAATCAATATATATAAGACTAAAGGGAAGGTGGACAATCTCGAAGCCTTCTGTAAGGATAAAAACACCGAGGCAGTTTCCGGTATCGCCCACACACGCTGGGCCACACACGGCGAGCCCTCCGACTGCAATGCCCATCCGCATTTCAGCGAAGACGGCAAATTGGCTCTCGTGCACAACGGCACTATTGAGAATTACAAACTTCTCAAGGACGTGCTCATCAAGCACGGCTGCTCCTTTAATTCGGATACGGATACCGAAGTGCTCGTGCAGCTTATAGAATATATCCGTCTGAAGAATAATTGTCAGCTCCTCGATGCTGTCCGTGAAGCTCTCAATCAGGTGCAGGGTGCATACGCCATAGCTGTCATCGAGAATGATAAGCCCGACCAGATTATCGCAGCAAGAAAGTCATCGCCTCTCGTGATAGGTATCGGCGACAACGAATTCTTCCTCGCCTCCGATGCCACACCGCTCTGCGAATATACCAAAGAGGTGGTCTATGTCAAGGATGGAGAGATCGCCGTCATCCGCAAGGGGGAGGATCTTAAACTCGTCACCCTCGCCAATAAGGAGGTGAATATAGATGTCACCGAACTGACTCTCTCTCTCTCGCAGATGGAGAAGGGGGGCTACGAGCATTTCATGCTCAAGGAGATTTTCGAGCA
>CAYSJG010000242.1:1358-2705 GCA_964431295.1 uncultured Sangeribacter sp.
GCCCGACACACTTCTTGACTGCATCCGCGGACGTGTCACCGGCGGAGGCCGCAAGATCCAGCTCAACGGCATAGTCGACAATAAGCAGAAATTTCTCGAAGCCAAGCGTATCGTATTTGTCTCCTGCGGCACTTCATGGCATGCCTCGCTGCTCGGCAAGTATCTCATACAGGAGATGTGCCGTATACCGGTAGAGGTGGAGTATGCAAGTGAATTCCGTTACAGCAATCCCGTGCTGACCAAAGATGACATAGTCATCGCCGTGTCGCAGAGCGGAGAGACCGCCGATACGCTTGCCGCCATAGAGATTGCCAAAAACATGGGCGCCTTCGTATACGGTATCAGCAACGTAGTGGGCTCCTCCATCCCCCGCGCCACCGACAGCGGCACATATATCCATGTCGGCCCGGAGATCGGTGTGGCCTCCACCAAGGCCTTTACCGGTCAGGTGATGGTGCTCACTCTGATGGCTCTCTGTATAGCGAATCTCCGCGGTACGATGCCCAAGGAGCAGATAGATGAGCTCGGCAAATATATACTGCAGATTCCGGATCTTGTAAAGCGCACCCTCGGCCTCAACGAGCAGATAAAGCGTCTCTCGCTGATATATACCTATGCCCGCAATTTCCTCTATCTCGGACGCGGATACAGTTATCCTGTCGCTCTCGAAGGAGCGTTGAAGCTGAAAGAGATCAGTTATATTCATGCCGAGGGATATCCCGCCGCAGAGATGAAGCACGGCCCCATAGCGCTGATCGACGCTGAGATGCCGTCAGTTATAATAGCCCCCAACGACCATCTGTACGAGAAGATCGTCAGCAATGTGCAGCAGGTGAAGGCGCGTCAAGGAAGTGTTATCGCTATTGTCAGCGAAGGTGACGAGGTAATAAGCAACCTTGCGGACCACGTGCTCGAAGTGCCTCAGGTGCCGGAGTGTCTCAGTCCTATCATCACCAGTATCCCTCTGCAGCTGCTGTCTTATTATATAGCCATCAATCGCGGCAAGAATGTCGACATGCCGCGTAATCTGGCCAAATCAGTCACAGTAGAGTAGGGTAGAGGATGCAGTATGCGCTTCACATGGCGCATACTGTTGTCCCTCAGGAAGAAAAGCATAAAAACAGGACCGAATTGTTCGGCCGTCGATGATAGATGAAGGCTCGACCGCAAAAAAAAATCGCAAAAAAGTCAAAAAAAATAGTCGAAAAATTTGGCGGGAATATAAAAAAGGTCTATCTTTGCAGTCGAATTTCGGTCGCGGCAAGAGTGCCGCAGTAAATTCGACCTTACAAGCCTCTTTAGCTCAGTTGGCCAGAGCACGTGATTTGTAATCTCGGGGTCGTTGGT
>CAYSJG010000243.1:0-2692 GCA_964431295.1 uncultured Sangeribacter sp.
GTGCATTGATAAAAAGGGATTACCCGACATTTTCGGGGCTTATTCTTGAAAGATACTTCAGAGAAAAGGCGATTGAGAGCGAAAAGTACACGCTGATCGGAAGATGGTGGGACCGAAAAGGAGAAAACAAGATAGACATGGTTGCCTCCAATGAGTTTGAAAAGAAAGTGGAAATCTATGAGATAAAACGAAACCGAAAGAATATAGATTTTACGGTCTTGGATGAAAAGGTAAAAACCATGCTCACAGCCGTTCATCTATTCAATGGCTACGATATTGAGACCAAAGGACTTGATATGAGCGATATGTGAGGCCGAGGATAGATATTTTAGTCCTTGAGGGTTTGTAATTCGCAAGCAGCTAAGGACTTGATGGCCAATGGAGCGGCGGTGGGTAGCAAACCCACCGCGACTGGTTTGGATTGTCCGGCAATTTGTATGTATTTTTGTATGTGTATAAAATAAAATCCGCCGTAAGTTGTTGGCTTACAGCGGATTTAGCTTTGCTATTTGCGGAGAGAGAGGGATTCGAACCCCCGGAAGCGTGAACTTCAACGGTTTTCAAGACCGCCGCAATCGACCACTCTGCCATCTCTCCTGAGATTGCGCTGCAAAGTTAATATGTTTTATCGATATTTCCAAATATTTCTGTCGCTTCTGCCTTTTATTTCGCTTTATTATGCGATTTATCCGGGTCACTTCTTTGGTATTTCGCATTCTATTCGCTATATTTGTAGTCATGCTTTACTCTGAGGAGAATATCGAGGTTTTCAACTGCGGGAGTCATCTGCCGGCGGCTCTCTATCTGCTGCCGTCGGCGATGGGCGAAGGTGCGCTCTCTGAGGTGCTTCCGCCTGAGAATCTTCGTGTAATGGCTCTCATACGCCATTTTGTCGTGGAAAATGTGCGTGAGGCACGCCGTTTCATACGTCGTGCGCTCCCCGATGCGGAGATCTCTAATCTTGAATTTCATGAGCTCAACCGACATACCGATCTCTCTGATCCGGCTGAGATACGCCGATGGCTTGCTCCTATTTCGGAGGGGTGTGCCGTAGGACTTATGAGCGACGCCGGCTGTCCCGGTGTGGCCGATCCGGGTGCTGTAGTGGTCAGGGAGGCGCATCGCCTGGGCTACCGTGTGCGTCCGCTGGTGGGTCCCTCTTCGATACTGCTCGGACTGATGGCTTCGGGATTCAACGGCCAGGGGTTCTGTTTTCACGGCTATCTGCCCGTGGATGAGGAGGCCCGCGAGGGTGCGTTGAGACGGCTGGAGAGGCTCTCCGCGCTCGAGGATATGACTCAGATATGCATCGAGACGCCTTATCGTAACCGCAAACTGCTGGAGGCGATGTCCGCGACCCTGCGGCCGGACACTATGATATGTGTGGCGCGCGACATTACCGATCCTGAGCGTGAACTGATTGTGGCCAAGACTGCGGAGCAATGGCGCAAGGCTCTTAATGGCGGGGATATGCCGGCGCTTGACAAGCACCCCGCCGTATTTCTCCTCTATGCTGCCGGTGAGCAGAAGGCCGACGATACCCGCGGCGGCCGTAAAAATGCTTACAGGCGCCCTTCCGATGGCGGAAGAAACGAACGATATTCAAAAAAGAAGAGAGAGAGGAGAGAATAGAAGAGAAGCTATGAAGCAACGCGCAAAGATTTCATTTACCGACGATATTTCATCCTTACAGCTGCGTGTGCCGTTTGAGGAGTTTATGGAGGATAGTCCTGCAGGACGTGCCGCCGAGGGTGCGGTCGTGAGTCAGGGGGAGCAGGCGGGTGACAATCCCGCAGACCGGCTCATCAACTATATGTCATTCGGCTCCGGCTCTTCCGGCAACAGCTGCTATATAGGCAACCGCCATGAGGGGGTGATTGTGGATGTCGGCATACGAGCCGAGCAGATCATGGAGGCGCTCTCCGCCAACGGTGTGCCGATGAGTCGCGTAAAAGGTGTGCTTCTCACTCACGATCATTCCGATCATGTCAAATATGTGTATGCGCTGCTGCGCTCCAACAGGCATCTGAAGCTCTTCTGCACCAATCGAGTGCTCGCGGGCTTGCTGCGCCGCCACGGCATCTCGCGCCGTGTCAAGGATTACCATATCCCTATCTTCAAGGAGATACCCTTCACTATAGGTGGTCTCGAGATCACCGCCTTCGACGTGCCTCACGACGGCTCGGACAATATGGGTTTCTCCATCAATTACGATCATCGCAATTTTGTGCTTGCCACCGACCTCGGCGCTGTGACTGAAAGGGCCCGCTATTATATGTCGCGCGCCAATTATCTTGTCATAGAGGCGAATTATGACCTGAATATGTTGCGCTTCGGCAGCTATCCGGAATATCTGAAGGCGAGAATACAGACTGTCAACGGTCATCTTGACAACAGAGACACCGCCGCGTTTCTCGCCGACATAATCAATCCGGCTCTGAAATATATCTTCCTGTGTCATCTGAGCCGCGACAACAACACTCCGAAAATCGCTCTTGACACCGTAAGAGAAGCGCTCCGGAGCAAAGGTATCAGGGTAGGCAGTACCGAGGAGACGATTTTTGACCGCAGCTGCGATGTCAGACTGGCCGCTTTGCCGCGCTTCGAACCCACACGATGGTTTGTTTTCAGACCATAAGACCCCATCCCACAAAAAATGTTAACGCAGGGGCGACCGATTTTTGATGCAGGT
>CAYSJG010000244.1:0-2680 GCA_964431295.1 uncultured Sangeribacter sp.
ATTCGCCGTAATCTCTTACAACTTCTTCACCAACAAAATTGACAATCTGACCTACGCTATCGACGAAATCGGTTTCTCAATCGTAGCTACTTTCGCTGCCACTCACAAATAATAAATAGGAGTAACAGCATAACCAGAACGTAAAACCGAAAAAGTTAATAGCTAATATGGGAAGAGTAAAAATAGCCAGAAAAAGTACATTCATCGACATGACGGCGATGAGTGACGTGACCGTGCTTTTGCTTACCTTCTTCATGTTGACTTCCACATTCCTTCAGAAAGAACCCACCACTGTCATCACTCCTGCCTCCGTGTCCACCGAAAAGGTGCAGGAGACAAATGTGCTGCAAGTGCTGGTAAGCCCCGAAGGAAAAGTCTGGCTCACGATGAACAACGACACCTCCGCACAGTGGTCTAACGCCGCTATGAGAGAGTCGCTGCTCGACCACGTGACCCAAATTTACAACGAGCAGCATAAGAATAAACAGATCTCGTTTACTAAGCAGCAAAAGCAAACCTTCAGCAAGCTGGGCGCTTTCGGTGTGCCTCTGTCACAGATGGGAGAGTTTCTCTCACTCGCCGACGAGCCCGAAGGACTCACCAAGATGGACAACTGGCTCTCCGGCAAGGACGACAATCCCCGCCATATCACCGGTATACCCATCGCAGCGGAAAACAATGACGTTACGCTCAACGAATTCCAGATGTGGGTGAAAGCAGCGCGCAACGCCGGCAACGAAAACCTCACTCAGGCCATGAAAGACGGCATAGGTGTGGCTATCAAGGCCGACCAGAACACCAGCTTCGAAATCGTGCACATGGTAATGGACAACCTCCAGACCATCAAGCAGAACAAGTTTACTTTATTGACCGCCCTTAAGGCAGGAGGAGAAGAATAACCATGGCAGAAGTACAGCAATCCAGCGGCGGCTCCAACAAGAAAGGCGCCCAAAAGAAAATGACGATCCGCGTGGACTTCACGCCCATGGTTGACATGAACATGCTTCTCATCACCTTCTTCATGCTCTGTACCACTATGATCAAGTCACAGACACTGACCATAGCGCTCCCGACCAATGAAAAGGTGGAGAACACTGAAAACATGTCACAGGCATCCGCCGACGACGCCGTCACCATCATACTTGACGCCAAGAAGATTACCGACCCCAAAACCGGCAATCTCGTGGTCGACTCGGTCAACGGCAATGTCGTCAATGAAGTCTACTATTATTTCGGAAAACCCGGCGGTGACGCTGGTGTCCTCGGACCCGGCGGAGCTGTCCTCTCCGAAAACAACAACCTGCAGAAATCCGAATTTCTCACCGATGAGGTGAATTCCGCCGGAGACCACTCCGCACGCGGCATCCGCAAAATCATACAGGAGAGAAACAAGGATGTGCTCAAGGAAATCAAAGAGCTCAAGAAGCAATTTAACGAAGGTAAATTCGGCTCGCTCGAAACCAAGGATGGCCGCGAGGCCGCCATGGCGAAATACAATGAGGCCGCTTCCAAGATCCGTAAAAACGAGAATCTGAAAAAACCTGTAATCATCATCAAGTCCACTCCTCAGGCTTCATATCGCGGCCTCGTGGATGTACTCGACGAGATGCAGATCAATTCAATCTCCAAATATCAGATCGACAACCTTACCGATGTTGATGTCGTGATGCTCGACGATTACCGCAAACACCATCAGGAGTAAGTTAGATTTATTAACCTTTAAGCAAGAAAGAAAATGGCTCACAGTAATGTAGATCTGACTTCCAAAGAATGGCGCGACCTTATCTTCGCCGGTAAAAACAAGGACTTCGGTGCCTATGTGCTGCGTAGAGACTCGGTAAAGCGTCATAACATGGCCTTCCTGTATACTCTCATAGGCCTTGTGGTGATAATTATCGGCGTAATCGCCTGGTCCAAATATTCCGACTACCGCGACGAGCAGGCTCGACTCGCTCTCATCGAAGAGCGCGAACGCATGCAGGCCGCCGAGATAGATATGGAAGCGGAAGAGGAACAGGAAGAGGAAGAACCCGAACAGCAGAAAATGGAAATGGAGATTCCTGAAGTCCCTGAAGAGGTGCTCGCCACTGTACAGGTGACTCAAATCGCCATCGTCGACGCCGACCAGGTGAAAAACGAGGTGATGGACATGGAAGCTCAGAAAGAGGACAATACCGCCCGCGGCGTGGTCAATCAGGAAGGTGCCGACGATGTCGACAAATTCAAGGCCGTACAGGAGCAGGTTATTGTCAAGGAACCCGAACCCGTAAAGCATGAACCCGAGAAGATCTTCGTGGCTGTGGAACAGCCCGCTGAATTCCCCGGCGGTCAGGCTGCAATGATGAAATGGCTCTCCAACAATATCCGCTATCCTGAGAATGCTCAGGCCAACGGTATCTCCGGACGCGTTGTAGTCAAATTCGTCGTAGAGAAGGACGGTTCCATCGGCTCGCCCCAGATTGTCAAGGGTGTAGACAGAGACCTCGATCAGGAGGCTCTCAGAGTTGTAAAGAGAATGCCCAAATGGCAGCCCGGTAAAAACAACGGACAGCCCGTGCGCTCTTACTTCAACCTCCCCGTGACATTCCGTCTCCAAAACCAGTAAGCTACAATATTCTATCCTATGAGGCTGTGTCGTAATTAAGGTTTACGGCGCAGCCTCTGATTTTTGAGCCCAGAT
>CAYSJG010000245.1:0-2668 GCA_964431295.1 uncultured Sangeribacter sp.
GAAATTAGAATTGGTTGACAACGCGTGTGATACCTTCGGTGAGCGTCATGCGATTGAAGTTGAGGAGGAGTCCGACTCTTTTGTTGCTAAGGCGTAGGTATGTCAGCAATTGCTTGGCGTATAATGGGTTGTCGTTTTCAGTTGCCTTCAATTCCAAAATTATCTCATTCTCTACAATGATGTCGGCACGATAAGCTGTTGACAATGTGATTCCTTTGTAAATGATAGGAATGCTTACTTCTGCCAAAGCGTTCATTCCGTTGAGCTTCAATTCGTACATGAGAGCTACGCTATATACATGTTCGAGTAGGCCGGGGCCAAGTTGTTTATGCACGGTTATGGCGGCCTTTATAATTTTCTCTGACAAATTATTCAGCTCCTGTCTATTCATATTTAAAAATAACCTAAATCTTTTAATTTCTCTCGCTGTGGCTTTCTTTTTTTTCTCGCTGTGGTTGTTTTTTTGGCGCTTCGCGCTTTTGGCAGACTCGCAGAGCCGCAGAGCCCGCAGAGGCCCGCAGAGGTTTTTTGAGCCTGCTGCTACGTGGTAGAGACCTTGCTTCCACGTTAGAGAGGTCTCTCACACTTAGCAGCAAGGCTCAAAAAACCTCTGCGGTCTCCGCCATGAAGATGATTTCCCTCCGCGGGCCTCTGCGGGCTCTGCGGCTCTGCGAGTTCTGCCAAAAAGCGCGAAGCTCCAAAAAAAATCAACCCCAGCGAGAGCAAGCGCGAAGCGCAAGAAAAGAAAACAGCGCGAGCGGAATAAAGCGAGCTCAGCGGGAGGGGAGGGCGTCGGAGTCGAGGGGCTCGTCGGGGAGGTAGGGGCGGTGGGCCGGCTTGCCTATTATTTTGTCCCATTGCAGGGGGCTGAGGCCTCCGGCGGGACGTTTTACGTAGATGTTATCTTCGGTGAATATCTCGCCGGCGGCTATGGGGCGTGTGGCGACGATGCTCTTGCGTGCGATGGCGATGTTGGGGCGCTCGCTGTCGGTGACGGCTTTGTGGCCGCTGCCGAGCGCCTCCTCTATATGTCTTACCGAGGTGATCATGGCGGCGAGTTCGGCGGGTTCGAGACTCGCCTTGTGGTCCGGTCCCTCCATGGTGCGTGAGAGAGTGAAGTGCTTCTCGAGTACCTGCGCACCGAGTGCCGCGGCGGCAATCGGTACCTCGATACCCTGTGTATGGTCGGAATATCCTGTGCGGACGCCGAGCGTGTCGCGGATCTCGAGCATGGCGCGGAGGTTGACATCCTTATATGGCGTGGGATACTGCGTGTTGCAGTGCAGCACCGTGATATCCTCGCGTGTGAGCGAAGAGGTGGAGGGGTAGAGCGGGTGCGTGCCGGTGAGTATCTGCAGAGCGTCCTCGATCTCCTCGAGCGTGGCCATGCCGCAGGAGAGTATGACCGGTATCCCCTTGGCGGCGATGCGTCGCAGATATGGCAGATTGTTGATCTCCCCCGAGGGGACCTTGAAGAAATCCATGCCGAGATCAGCGAGGAGGTCGATGCTCGTGAGGTCGAAGGGTGTGGAGAGGAAACCGATGCCCGTCTCATCGCAGAGCCGCTTGAGCACGGCATAATCCTCCAGCGGTAGGTGAATCTTGCGGCACATGTCGAGCTGCGACTCCCCCGCGCCGGTGGTCACCTTCTGATACTCCGCCTTGGGTGCGAATCGCGAGATGACGAGTTCAGGGACGGCAGTCTGGAATTTGACATAATCCGCGCCGGCCTCCTTGGCAGCGCGGACCATCTGTTTAGCTATTTCGAGGTCGCCGTTGTGGTTGACACCCGCCTCGGCGATGATGATGATCTTAGACATTGTAGATATTGGATTTGTAGGCGGACTGATGATGCAGTATCCAGTCGACGGTGCGTGAGAGTCCCTCGCGGAGTGAAACCTGCGGCTGCCAGCCCGTGAGCGAGCGTAGTAGCGAGGCGTCGCCGCAGAGCCTGAAGACCTCCGAACTGGCGGGGCGAATGCGCTGCGGGTCTCTTTCCCAATGTATGTCGGCGCCCATGATGTCGGCGATGAGGTCGAGTGTCTGCTGCATGGTGACCTCCTTGCCGGTGGCGATGTTGATCTCTTTGCCGACAGTGTCCTGAGACTCTGCGATGGCGAGAAATCCTCTGCAGGTGTCCTCCACATAATTGAAATCCCTCGTGGGGGTGAGGTCACCGACCTTGATAGTCCTTGCTCCGGCGGCGATCTGCGAGATGATGGTGGGGATGATGGCCCTGGCCGACTGGCGTGGACCGTAGGTATTAAACGGTCGGACGATGGTGACCGGGAGATCGAATGCATTGCGGAAGGAGAGCGCGATGGCGTCGGCTCCTATCTTGGTGGCCGAGTAGGGAGACTGCGGCTGTCGCGGATGCTTCTCGTCGATGGGCACATATTTCGCCGTGCCGTAGACCTCAGAAGTGGAGGTGACGAGCAGTCGCGAAGTGCCCGCGTCGCGGGCGGCCTGGCAGATATTGAGAGTACCCTTGATGTTGGTGTCCACGTAAGAGTCCGGCGCCACGTATGAGTAAGGAATGGCGATGAGGGCCGCGAGATGGAAAGCCGTGTCGACATCCTTCATGATATGTCGGCAGAGGTTGGGGTCGCGGACATCACCCGTGACGATCTCGAGCTGCGGGGAGGCGGGTATATCCTCGAGCCCTCCC
>CAYSJG010000246.1:0-2635 GCA_964431295.1 uncultured Sangeribacter sp.
TAATACGCGCCGTTTTTTTGTTATAATATAGACCCGGTCTCTTTCCGTATGGAAAGGACCGTAATCTGTAACCGATAAAACCGATACAATGGATAAAATCATATATAATGTCAGCTTCATGATGGAGCGGAGTCTGGGAGCGGAATTCGAGGGGTGGCTGCGTAAGTCGGCTTTGCCGCGGCTCGCCGATCCGGCTTTCGGCGGTCGCGATCCGCATCTGAGGCTGCTCGCCGACGTGCCCGGCAATCCGGACTTCAGCGATCAGGCGCTCACGTACGCCTTTCAGATGGAATTTGACGATGAGCAGGCGGCCGCCCGGTGGGGGACACGCTGTCTGCAGTTGTGTCGCGCTGAATACGAGGAGAAGTTCGGGCGCGAGCGTGCGGTAAGTTTTGACTCTATTCTGCGCGAGTTGCCCTTATGACTTCGTTGTCGCTATGGAGGATGTATTGAAGCGGTATGACCGTGTGATCATGGGTATCGATCCCGGCACGAATGTGATGGGATATGCTGTGATCGGCATAGTGGGCAAGCGTCCGGAGGTAGTGGTCATGGGGATACTCAAGCTGTCCCGGTTTGAGAGCCATTATCTGCGTCTGCGGCGTATCTACGACCGTGTGACGGGGCTGGTGGACCAGTACCTGCCCGATGAGCTGGCCATCGAGGCTCCGTTTTATGGCAAGAATGTGCAGTCGATGCTCAAACTCGGGCGCGCGCAGGGGGTGGCTATGGCCGCTGTGCTCGCCCGTGATATCCCGATAGCCGAGTATGCTCCCCTCAGCATCAAGCAGAGTGTCACCGGCAGCGGCTCCGCCTCCAAGGAGCAGGTTGCCAACATGCTCAAGCACATCCTGAAGATACCTGACGACAAGATGCCGGGAGTCCTCGATGCCACAGATGCTCTCGCCGCGGCCATGACGCATTTCTACGAGAGCGGCAAGCCCGACATCGCCAAGGGGCCGAAGTCGTGGGCGCAGTTTCTCGCTCAGCATCCGGAGAGAATCTCCGGCGGCTCGATTTTAAAATCTCCGGGGTCAAAATCGCCGGCAGGACGCCCCCGAGGCTCCGGGGATGTGTGATTTGATTGTTAAAAAAATTGAAAAATTCAACTCTAATAATTATCTTTGCTTTTCCCGACAGCCCTGAGAGGCTACGGGAGGCTTGATTGACAAATTTAAAAAGCCATGGACAGATATGAAGAAGCTCTTGCCGCGAGCAAGGTGACGGGCGATGATGCCGTCGTAGCGGCCGAAGTTGCAAAAATCGTTGAGAAGGCTCCTGCGTATGCTTCGCCGGAAGTGTATCAGTTTCTTTTCAGTTCGATTGACCTGACCACACTTTCCACGGAGGACAATGTGGAGAAGGTGGCCAAATTCACTCAGCGTGTCAATGATTTTGACAATGATTATCCCCAATACCGTAATGTGGCGGCCATCTGCGTATATTCCAACTTCGCGGAGGTCGTAAAGGCTCATCTCGATGTCCCCGGCGTGGATATAGCAGTGGTGGCAGGATGCTTCCCCTCGAGCCAGACCTTCACAGCTGTCAAGGTGGCTGATGTGGCCCTCGCAGTAGAGGCCGGCGCCACAGAGGTGGATATCGTATTCCCTGTGGGGATGTATCTGGAGAAGAATTACGAGGATGTATGCGATGAGCTCATAGAGCTGAAGCACACCGCCCGCCATGCGCGGGTGAAAGTGATACTCGAGACCGGAGCGCTGAAGACCGCCGAGAAGATACGCGAGGCCAGTGTGCTCTCTCTCTACAGTGATGCAGACTTCCTGAAGACCTCCACCGGCAAAATTTATCCCGGTGCTTCTCTTGAGGCCGCATGGGTGATGTGTCAGTGTATCAAGGAATATTATGAGAAGACAGGCCGCAAGGTCGGATTCAAAGCCGCCGGAGGCATCCGTACGGCTGCCGATGCGCTCAATTATTACGCCGTGGTCAAAGAGGTGTTGGGCGACGAGTGGCTCAATCACGACCTCTTCCGTCTCGGAGCCTCTTCGCTCGCCAATGCTCTGCTCGCGGAGATGACAGGTGAAGAAAACCGCTACTTCTGACCGTAAAGCACGGACCTCAAAATTCTCTACACATGAAAATCACTGAAATCGTAAATCTCAAGACTGTCGCCGCGGCCCTGCTGCTGATATGCGCCGGCACGCCCATTGTCGCCTCTCCGGCGCCGGAGGCTTCCTCCTCCGACGACGACGGGAAGGGTGGCAAGATGATGTTTGGAGTGGCTTTCTACAACCTCGAAAACCTCTTCGACACCATCAACAACAACGGCAAATACGACCTCGAATTCTCACCTGCGGGCAAGAATAAATGGGACGGCAACAAATATCGCACCAAGCTGAAGAATCTCTCGCGGGCCATCTCCCACATGAAGACCTCCGCCACTCCTTTAGGCCCCGCCGTCATAGGGGTCAGCGAGATTGAAAACAAGAGCGTGCTCACAGACCTTGTGGCCCAGGAGAGCCTCAAGGATATGAATCTGCAGGTGGTCCACCACGACAGCCCCGACCGTCGCGGCGTGGATGTGGGTCTGCTGTATAATCCCAGATTCTTCAAGCCTGTCAATGTCACCAATCATACGCTCGTCATAGAGTCTCTTCCCGACTTCCGCACCCGC
>CAYSJG010000247.1:0-2628 GCA_964431295.1 uncultured Sangeribacter sp.
CTTCCGGCGAGCTCCTTGTAAGCCTCGGGAGCATACTGGGCGTACTCATCGTCGCTGGAGCAGAGCACTACTACATCGGCGCCTTTCTCCATGGCTGCGTCCACACCCTCTTTGACGGTCTTGAAGCCTATGTTGTCGATAATCTCGTATCCCGCACAGCCGAAGAAGTTGGCGGAGAACTGTGCGCGAGCCAGACGCATGGCGAGGTTGCCGATGGTCAGCATGAACACTTTCGGACGATTGGCCGCACGCTCGGTGTCGAGACGCAGTTGCTCAAACTGGCTTGCCGCTCTGTCGAAGTTGAGGTATTCCACAGCGCCGTCCTCGGGCTTGGCGCAGCCGCATCCCTTGGTGCCGCAGCATCCCTGCTCCTTCTTGATTTTCTCAAGAGCCATCTCGTTGAAGTTGGGATACTGGTTGGTGCCGAGAAGTATCTCTTTGCGGCGTGCCACGTCGGTGTGGCGCTTCAGTCCGCTCTCGTTGACCTTGCCCTGTATCTCTCCCTTGCGGAGCATGGCGAGGAATCCGCCTTTATCCTCAACCTCGTTGAATACTTCCCATGCCACCTTGGCGATGGAAGCGGTGAGGTTCTCTATATAATAGGAGCCGCCGGCGGGGTCGGTGACTTTGTTGAGGTGTGACTCTTCGCGGAGGAGGAGCTGCTGATTGCGTGCTATGCGCTCTGAGAATTCATCGGGCTGCTCGTACTGGAGATCGAAGGGGAGCGTCTCGATGGAGTCCACGCCGGCGAGAGCGGCGCTCATCGACTCGGTCATGGAGCGGAGCAGGTTGACGTGTGCGTCGTAGATAGTCTGGTTAAACTGCGATGTGACAGCGTGCACGTGCATCTTGCAGCATTCCTCTGCGGCGCCGTAGGCCTTGACTATTTCAGCCCAAAGCATGCGTGCGGCGCGGAATTTGGCCAGCTCCATGAAGTAGTTGGAGGAGATGCCCATGTTGAACTTGATACGCTCGCTGACCTCGCAGGGTTCCAGTCCGGCCTCTGTGAGCAGAGTCATCCATTCTGCGCCCCAGGCCAGAGCGTAGCCGAGCTCCTGTGTGATGTAGGCGCCGGCGTTGTTGAGCATATAGCTGTTGACGGCAAAGCAGCGGAGGTTCTTGACCGGCTTTACCACATTATACAGCTTCAGAGCGGTCTCTTTGATATCCTTGGGGAATTCGAGACCGTGCTTGAGCAGGCGTTTGAAAGGATTAAACTCTACGCAGCCGCGGAATGTGTCGGCGGCCTCCTGTGCGATGATCTCACTGACGAGCAGCTCGGCCACTTCCACAGCCTTGCCGGGGCAGCAGCAGATATTCACCTCGATTTTCTTCAGGTCTATCCCCTTGAGAATTTCGGGGAGCTCATCGGCGGAAAGGTCGCCGCAGAGGCATATCCCGATGGACTCCACGCCGCGGTCGATGGCATGACGTGCATTGTTGAGCACCTCCTTGGCTGTGTTGCCCTGGATGTGCTGACGGATGAGCCAGTCATTGTTCTCGCGTGTGCCGCGCACGTAGGGGAACTCTCCGGGCAGTGTGCCGAGTGTGGGAAGTCCCTCAAGGTCTTCGCGACGGTAGAAAGGCTGTACGTTGAATCCCTCGTTGGTACGCCACACCAACTTCTTGTTGAAGTCAGCGCCTTTAAGGTCGACATTTATTTTCGCCAGCCATTCTTCTGTGGTGACAGGCGGAAACATGTCAAATAGTTTTTCTCTCTCTTTTGCCATTTTTACAGCTTGTATAAATGATGATTTTAGGTTGTCGATATTTATGACTGCATAAGCCGTGTCATCGGCTTATGCCGCAGTGGCGCTTACGGCCGATGGCAGTGAAGCGCCTATGCAAAATTACTTAATATGCCGGAAATAATGAAAAAATTCCGTAAAAAGAAGATGCAAATATGCTGTAAAACATGATTTGTACATGATTTGCAGTCTGTAAGGCACGCGCTCTATGGCTTATGGAGATTCTCTCGGCCGGCTATTCTTCGGTAAGGTGTCCGTTGGCGCAGCGGGCCACTCTGGCGGGGAAATCCTCCACAAGCTGCAGATTGTGAGTGGCCATGAGTACGGTATGTCCCTCATGCGCCAGACGATGGAGCAGTTTTACTATCTGCACTCCCGTAGCGGGGTCGAGATTGCCCGTGGGCTCGTCGGCAAGTATCAGCGCCGGCCTGTTGAGCAGGGCGCGGGCTATCACTATGCGCTGCTGCTCTCCCCCGGAGAGCTCGTGGGGCATCTTATAGGCCTTATTGGCCATTCCCACTGCGCTGAGCACCTGCTCTATCCTCTCCTCCATCTCAGCTCTCTTCTTCCATCCGGTGGCCTCGAGCACAAAGCGCAGATTGGCCGCGGCAGAACGGTCGGTCAGCAACTGGAAGTCCTGAAACACTATGCCGATCTTGCGACGCAGATACGGTATGCGGCTGCGCTTGATGTCAAGCATATTGTAGCCCAGCACTTCGGCGCTCCTCGCGCTCTTGAGCGGCACATCGGCATACATCGTCTTCATCAGCGAGCTCTTGCCGCTGCCCACTCTTCCCACAAGGTAGCAGAACTCCCCCGCTCTCAGAGTGAAGTCAACATCCTCGAGCACCTGGCGCTCGGCTCTCTCCACGGTGACGCC